>CAXNFA010000083.1:0-6559 GCA_964201105.1 Alphaproteobacteria bacterium
CCAGCAGTCCGTGCCCATGGCGCAGGCGATGGGCAGGATCAGGGCGGGCGGCGGGCCGTCCGGTTCAGGCGCGGCCGCAGTGGGAGCGGCTGGTGGTGCGGCGGGGCGTGCGGCAGGTGCGGGTGTCTGCGCAAAGGACGGCGCGGCTGCGGCAAACAACAGGGCGCAGGCGCCGGCCAGGGCCGCACGCCGGAACACCGGCGCAAGGGATTGCAGCGTCAGGAACACGCCGCGAAGACTAGCACAATTTGGGGAAAGCGGTCGTATCCCTGCAGCGTGGCAAGGGACGGACCGTCATGCGGCGTGCGACGTCACCGGCTCGGTCAGCAGCGCAAACAGCGCATCACGATTGTCGGACCCGCGCAGCTTATCGCACAGGCCCTTGTCGCGCAGCAGGCGCGACACACGGGCCAGCGCCTTCAGGTGATCAGCGCCCGCCGTCTCCGGGGCCAGCAGCAGGAAAATGAGATCGACCGGCTGGTCGTCGATCGCATCGAAATCCACCGGCATATCGAGCCGGGCGAACATGCCGTAAAGCCGCGACAGGCCCGGCAGCTTGCCATGCGGGATGGCAATGCCGTTGCCCACGCCGGTGGTGCCCAGGCGCTCACGCTCCAGCAGCACGTCGAAAATCGTGCGCTCGTCCTTGCCGGTCAGGCGGGCGGCGCGGGCCGCCAGCTCCTGCAGCACCTGCTTCTTGCTGGCGGCCTTCAGGTTGGACACAACCGCGTCGACGTTCAGGAGCTCGACGATTTCCATGGGATTCATCTCAGGCTCGGAATTTCCAGGGGCCCTAGCGTGCTGGGCCGGGTTGGCGCCGTAAGGCACCGGTAAGGTCATTCAGCGAATCGCCGACGTGCATTTGCTTCTCTGTGGTGAAGACCTGCATCGCGGGTTGATGGCTGCGTGATCGGTCGGCGGGCGGATCGCAATCGGCTCTACGCGGACCCTTCTTCTAAAGGTGGCGGAACATAGGGCTGCCCCTTCACCATTGTCAACCGCACCGCGGTGCAACATGGGGTGAGCGCGGCGGCCAGCCTCAGGCCCAGAAATTTCCCTAAGTCTCTGATCTAGCGCAATTCCCAGGATTGTGTCTTCTTCAGTCGGCGGCGATCGACCGACGACGGTATACGCAGGGCCTCGCGGTATTTCGCAACCGTGCGGCGAGCAATATCAATGTTCTCGCCCCGCAGGATTTCCACCAGGCGGTCGTCGGAGAGGATGTCGTCTGCTTTCTCCGCGTCGATCAGATCCTTGATGCGGTGGCGCACGGATTCGGCCGAGAGGGAATCCCCGCCCGAGGCCGAGGTGATGGCCGAGGTGAAGAAATACTTCATCTGATAGGTGCCGCGCGCCGTCGCCATGTATTTGTTGGCCGTCACGCGGCTCACGGTGCTTTCGTGCATGCCGATCTCGGTGGCGATGTCGCGGAGCGTCAGCGGTCGCAGGTGTTGCACGCCATGGGCGAAGAAGCCGTCCTGCTGGCGCACCAGTTCTGTCGCCACCTTCAGGATCGTGTTGGCGCGCTGTTCCAGCGACTTCACCAGCCAGTTCGCCGCGTTGAACTGCTCGACCAGATAGGTCTTGTCCGTTTTGGACGAGGCGTGGCGGTTCACTTCCGCGTAATAGCGCTGGTTCACCAGCACGCGGGGCAGCGTCTCCGAATTGAGCTCCACCGCCCAGCCGCCGCCCGGCGCGGCGCGCACGAAGACGTCGGGAATCAGGGTCTGTGCGATCTCGTGATGGAAGGCGAGGCCCGGCTTCGGATCCAGCGCCCGCAGCTCGCGGATCATGTCGCCCAGGTCTTCCGCATCGACGCCGCATTTGATGAGCAGTGCTTCCTGGTTGCGCGCGGCGATCAGGTCCAGGTTTTCGATCAGTGCCGCCATCGCGGGGTCGAAGCGGTTGCGGTCGCCCAGCTGGATCGCCAGGCACTCGCGCAGGTTCCGCGCGCAGACGCCGGATGGGTCGAAGGCCTGCAATCGCTTGAGCGTTGCCTCGACCTGGGCCTCCTCGCATCCCACCTGTTCGGCGAGTGCCGGTAATTCGGCGGTGACATAGCCCGCCTCGTCTACCGACTGGATCAGGTGGAAACCGATCAGGCGATCGACGGGGTCGTCAATTTCGACATTCAGCTGGTGCAGCAGGTGTTCGACCAGGCTTGTTTCACCACTGACTGTCTGGTCCAGCGTGTTGGCGCTTTCGTTGCCAGCGGGGCGACCGTAATCCATCGCGCTGGCCGGTGGCCCGCCGTCATCGGCGGGGCTGCTGTCGACATAAATGTCGCGATCATCGACGTCGAGCGGGGATTCATTCTCGCCCGGCAGGCCTTCGGTGCGGGACAGTTCGGCGGTGTCGCGGTTGTCGTTGCCGTCGTCCTTGGGCGCGGGCGCCTCGCTCGTGCCGTCACCGCGCTCGGGCTTGTCGCCCTCCTGGCGTTCCAGCAGCGGGTTGCGTTCAAGCTCCTGCTCGACATATTCGGCAAGTTCGAGATTGGTCAGCTGCAGCAGCTTGATCGCCTGCTGCAGCTGCGGCGTCATCACCAGGGACTGGGACTGACGAAGCTCTTGCCGTTGTCCAAGTGCCATGGGTTGCGTCGGCCCTACAGGCTAAATCGTTCGCCGAGATAGACGCGCCGCACATCGGCATGCGCGACGATGTCGGACGGACGGCCTTCCATCAGGATATGGCCGTCGTGCAGGATATAGGCGCGGTCGACGATCTCGAGCGTCTCGCGCACGTTGTGATCGGTGATCAAAACGCCAATGCCGCGATCCTTCAGATGCGAGACGAGGTCGCGGATCTCACCGATGGCGATCGGGTCGATGCCGGCCAGCGGCTCGTCGAGCAGCACGAAGCTCGGCCGTGACGCCAATGCGCGGGCGATTTCGACGCGGCGCCGTTCACCGCCCGAAAGCGCGACGGCTGGGGTGCGGCGCAGGTGCGAAATTGAAAACTCACCCAGCAGTTCTTCGATCAATTCCTCGCGGCGGTGCGGGTCGGCCTCGGCCACTTCGGTGGCGGCACGGACATTCCCCTCCACCGTCAACCCACGATAGATCGATGCTTCCTGGGGCAAATAGCCGATTCCCAGCCGAGCGCGGCGATACATCGGCAGGCGCGTGATGTCATGGCCATCGAGCGAAATCCGGCCATAGTCCGGCGCGATCAGTCCGGTGACGATGTAGAAGCAGGTCGTCTTGCCGGCGCCGTTCGGACCGAGCAGGCCGACAGCCTCGCCGCGTTGCACCGTCACGCTCACGCCCCGCAACACGGGCCGCTTCTTGAAGGTCTTGCCAAGGTTCTCGGCGACCAGCCCGGCATTGGCCGTGACGAGGCGCGGGCCGGGGCGATCGGTTTCGGGCTGCATCGAGTCGGTCATACGGTCAGCGCCGCTGCGCTGGTTGCTGCGGCTGCGCCGGCGTCGCGGACTGGCTCGGCACGAACAGACCGCGCACGCGGCCGGGCTTGCCGCTGGCGGTCGGCGCGTCATCCATGGTGCTGGTGCCGGTATTTAGGTTCATGACAAGCCGTGTGCCCTTGATGACATTCTCGCCGCTGGTCAGGACCACCGCGCCATTCATCGTGACCGTGCCCTTGTCGACGTCGTAGACGCCCTGCTCGCCCTGCGCGGTTTCCTTCTGCGACGAGAAGAACACGTTGCCGATGGCGTCGATGCGCGAGATGGACTGGGCCTCGGCATTGCCCTGCGCCGCGTTGGTGTCGGCGTAATGGACACGCAGCGTGCTGGCGCGCAGGCGAATCTCGCCCTGGCGGGCGTCGACATTGCCGGAGAAGATCGCCAGCCGCTGCTGCTGTTGCACTTCAAGCTTGTCGGCGGTGATCTCGATCGGTTGCTTGCTGTCCTGCGACAGGCGCGGCATGACCTGGGCGCTGGCGAAGGCGGGCAACGCGACAAGGGCCAGCGTGGCAAGGAAGAGTGGCATGCGCATCATGACGACTGCCCTGGCCGGACAACGAGACGGACCTTACCCGTGAAAAGGAAACGCTGGCCCGACCGTTCGAAGACAAAGCCCTGCGCGGTCAGGTGGCCCATGGGGCCTGTGGCTTCCACCGTTGCATCGCCACGTGCAGTGCCGGTCTTCATGTCGACCAGCGCCTCCGGCGTGTGCAGTTCGAAGCCGTTGCTGGAAAAGATGTCGACAGACCCGGTGAGCTTGAGCTGCTCCGCGGTGCGGTCGAAATGGCCCGACGGCGCGGTGATCGACAGCCAGGTGCCATCCTGCATGGAAAGATCAGCCTGCAAGGTGTTCAGCGTGACGTTCATCGAGTTGATGCCATCGGGACGTGCCCCTTCGGCGGTGATGACGTAAGGCTGGTTGCGCGTGTCGGTGCCGATGAAACGGCCCTTCGACATGCCAAGATCCCCGGCCTCACTTCGGTTCAGATCCATCAGCGAAAGCTGGAAGTCAGTGGACTTGTCATCGTCACCTGGCCAGGCGAGCACCGCGGCCACCAGCACGGCTGCGCTGACGGGCAGCACGACCTTCATCAGCCGAACGAAGCGGCTGTAGCGCCGGCTCAGGCGGCTTACGGGCCGGACTTGCGGCGGCGCGCCAATGTTGCGACGGCGCGGGTCGGCGGTCACTTCGCTCACACGACACCGGCCTGCAGGCAGTCGTGCAGCCGCACGATGCCCGCCACGCGTTCGTTTTCAACCACGAAGAGATTGGTGATCTTGCCGGCCATCTGCGCCACCGCTTCCGCAGCGAGTGCGCCGGGTCGAATGGTGCGCGGCCTTGGCGTCATCACGGTGCTGGCGGGCTGTTTCAGCAAACCATCGCTCATGTGACGGCGAAGGTCGCCATCGGTGATGATGCCAAGCAGGCGATTGTCAGCATCGACCACGCCGGCGCAGCCGAAATTCTTTGCCGACATCACCAGCAGCACATCGGCCATCGGCGCGTCGGGCGGGCAGAGCGGCAGTTCGTCGCCCGCATGCATCAGGTCCGACACGCGCAGCAAGGCGCTGCCCAGCTTGCCGCCGGGATGAAGGACGCGGAAATTGTCGGCCGAGAAGCCCTTTCGCTCGAGCAGCGTGACGGCAAGCGCATCGCCCAGTGCGAGCATCATGGTCGTCGATGTCGTCGGCGCCAGGCCCATGGGGCAGGCTTCGGCCACGTCGGGCAGTTCCAGCACCACATCGGCGGCGCGGCCCAACGCCGATTCCAGCTTGGCGGTGATGGCCACCAGCGGGATGGAAAAGCGCTTCGCATGCGCGACCATGTCGTGCAATTCGCGCGTCTCGCCCGATTTCGACAGCAGCAGGATCGCGTCCTCCGCTGTCACCATGCCGAGGTCGCCATGGCTGGCCTCGCCGGGATGAACAAACTGCGACGGCGTGCCGGTCGAGGCCATGGTGGCGGCGATCTTGCGGGCGACGTGGCCGCCCTTGCCCATGCCGGCGACGATGACCCGGCCCTTGACCTGTTCGAGCAGCGCGACGGCCGCCGTAAAGCGATCGTCCAGCAGCCGGCTCAGTTCCCGCAGGGCTGCAACCTCGGCGTCGATCACCCGGCGCGCCGGCGCAAGGGTGTCGGGCGATTGGGCCGGACGGGATATGGAGGCGCCTCTGGCGGTCATGGTACGGGCGGATCACCCTGCGGCTTCAAATGGGCCGAAAAACACAACAGGTTGGCTCTGAAGGCAGCATATAGAGCAAATTTTGTGCCATTGGTACTGTCAGGACAAGGGAAAAGGATGCGGCAACACCCCCTCCATGTGGGGATTTCTCGCGCTTTTCAAAGCATTGTCCCCCATTCTTGGTGAACAGAAGCGCCCGGCCGGTCGCGCGCAGACGCCCGGATCAATGCGCGAAAATGTCCTGGTCGGGCCATCCGGCGAGATCGAGCGCGGCACGGGCGGGCAGAAAACCGAAGCATTTGCTGGCCAGGTCGGTCCGGCCTTCGCGAGCCAGCATCTCGTCCAGCCGCTCGCGCAGCCGGTGCAGGTAAAGAACATCCTGGGCGGCATAGTCGAGCTGTTCAGGCAGCAGGTTCGCGGCGCCCCAGTCCGACGACTGCTGCTCCTTGGAAATCTCGATGCCCAGCAATTCGCGGCAGAGATCTTTCAGCCCATGCCGGTCGGTATAGGTCCGCACCAGCTTGGAGGCGATCTTGGTGCAATAGAGCGGACCCGCCATGACACCCGTGGCCCGGTACAGCACCGCCACGTCGAAACGGCCAAAGTGAAACAGCTTGGTGACCGCGGGATCGGCCAGCAGGGCCTTGAGATTCGGGGCATGCGTCGCGCCCGGCGCAAACTGGACCAGATGGCAGACGCCGTCGCCGGCCGACAGCTGGGCCAGGCACAGGCGGTCGCGGTGCAGGTCGAGGCCGGTGGTTTCGGTATCGATGGCGACAGCGGCGCCCCAGTCGATGCCCGAAGGCAGGTCGCCCTGATGCAGGCGGATATCGGGTTTGGCGCGCGAGCTGGCCATGGGGCCTCCGGCAGGGGTGGCCTCCGGCTGGTCCGGCCTCCGGCGGGGGCCCGGTGCGGCGTTACCGGAGAGACCGCGCCAGGTTGCGCGGTGATGATG
>CAXNFA010000084.1:0-6540 GCA_964201105.1 Alphaproteobacteria bacterium
TCCTGAAGCATGTCTTCACCGGCAAGGAGGAAGAGATCCACGACGTGGTGCTCTTCACCTATTCGTCATCGCGCCGCCCGAATGACGAACTGGCCGAGCCGCTGCGCAACGCTGGCGTCGAACTGCACCTGACCGGTGACTGCTACGCCCCGCGCGGGTTGATGACCGCGACGGAAGAAGGCAACCGCATCGGCAACCTGGTGTAGCCGCGCGCGCGATCTTGACAATTGTCAAGGGCGCTGCCACAGACATTTCCAAACTGGGTGCTTCCCTGAAGAAGGCATGTGGGGCATGGAAATTCATATTGTCGTTTTCGGGGTCGCTCCGTTCGCGGTGTCCGATGCCACCCTAGCGGTGGTTTCGATGGTGGAGAGCCGTCGCGCAAAGGGCTCGGCCTGATGCGCGCCCTTGCCATCGAGTCCGGCGCACGCAGCCAGGGCCGGGATGCGCCGCGCCGCGCCGCGCCGGCGTGCCGCTGCTGTCCCAGATCCGCACCAAGCTGATCCTTCTGTTCCTGGTATTTGGCCTGTTGCCCGCGGTGGGGGTGTTCGCCGCTTTCATGATCGTCGAAGGCCGACTCGAGGCCAGGGCAATCCAGAACTTCACCAACCGCGCGCTCGGCCTTGTCGATGTAATCGAGCGGAACCTCTTCGAACGCTACGGCGATGTTCAGGCCTTCACCAGGAACGCGGCCGTGCGCGAGCGAGCCAACTGGATGTCGCAACGTCCCGACAACCCGATTGTCGAGGCGATGAACGACTACATGGCGCTGTATGGCATCTACCGCCTGATGATCATGGTCGATACGGAGGGCAGGGTGCTCGCCGTGAACAGCAAGGCGGCGGATGGGCGTCCCCTCGACACAGCCAGTATCTACAACACCAATTTCTCCGCAGAATCGTGGTTTCGCCGTGTGGCATCGGGCGATTTCCTGCGTGGGCGCAACGGGCTGACCGGGACCGTGGTCGAACAGCCGACGTTTCACGAGGTGGTGGGCAGCCCGTATGGAAGCGATGGCTTCAGCATGGTGTTTGCCGCGCAAGTGACGGATTCGACCGGCAAGCCGATTGCGTTCTGGGCCAACTTCGCCCAATGGGAACTGGTCGAGGACATTGTCAAGCAGACCTATGGCGCCTTAAAGGCTGAAGGACTTCCCAGCAGCGAGATCACGCTGCTGGACTCGACCGGCACCGTTCTCGTCGATTTCGATCCGACACTGCGCGGCCTTGATGCCGGGCGCGACCGGACGGTTGTTGGCCGCCTCAACCTGGCCGAAGCCGGAGATGCGGCTGCCCGCGAAGCCGTCGCCGGCAGGACAGGGGCGATGCTGAAGACCAACCCTCGCAAGCAGATCGAGCAGGTGGCCGGCTTCGCCCATTCCGCAGGCGCCTACGACTATCCCGGCATTGGCTGGTCGGTGCTCGTGCGGTCGCCCCGGGAAGAGGTTATCGCGGACCTTCTCGACGCCCGTACCATCATGGTGCTGGTGATTGCCGTCTCGGGTGTTCTCATCCTGCTCCTGGGGTGGCTCGTCGGCACGTCCGCCGCCCGGCCGGTGCAGAAACTTACCCGGACCATGCTCGTTCTGGCGGGCGGCAACAACGAGATCGACGTCGAGGGCAGTGCGCGGCGCGACGAATTCGGCGAGATGGCGCGCGCCCTTCTTGTCTTCCGTGACAATGGAATTGAGAACCGGCGCCTGCAGGTCGAGGCGGAGGACAATCGCATCCGCGCGGATGAGCAGAAGGCCGCTGAAGCAGAACGGACGCGCAAGGTGGTTGGCGAAATGGCCACGGCAATGGAAGCGCTGTCGCGCGGCGATCTCACACACCGCATTCGCGCGGAGTTTCCCGAGGACTACGCCAAGATCAGGAGCGATTACAACGCGACAACGGAACGGCTGTCCGAAATCGTGACCGACATCGTCAAGGCGGCAAGCCTCATCGGCAACACGGCTTCGGAGGTGTCGCAGGCGGCCGACGACCTGGCTGGCCGAACCGAGCAGCAGGCCGCCAACCTCGAGGAGACGGCGGCGGCGATGGAGGAGATGACTGCCACGGTCAATCGCAACGCCGAAAACACCGCCAACACCAATGAAATCGTGGGCGGGGCGCAACAGGAGGCGGTATCGGGCGGCCAGATTGTGTCCAACGCGGTGACCGCGATGGGCAGCATCGAAATCTCGTCGCGCAAGATTTCCGAGAATGTCAGTGCCATCGACAACATCGCCTTCCAGACCAACCTCCTCGCGCTCAACGCCGCGGTCGAGGCAGCCCGCGCCGGCGACGCCGGCAAGGGGTTTGCGGTGGTCGCGGCCGAAGTCCGGTCGCTGGCAGAGCGCGCGAGCGTGGCCGCCAAGGAGATCAAGCAACTGATCACGGTCTCGAACCAGCATGTGTCTGATGGCGTGCGCCTCGTGAACGACACGGGCTCTTCACTCAAGGACATCGTAACGTCGGTCAAGCAGATCGCGACTCTGATGGGTGAGGTCGCCACGGCTTCGAGCGAGCAGGCACGGGGTCTGGAAGAGGTGAACGCCGCCGTCAATCAGATGGACCAGATGACGCAGCAGAACGCGGCCATGGTCGAGGAAACCACGGCGGCGGCAAAGTCGCTTGCGGTCGAGGCTGGCCAACTCGTGGAACTGGTGTCCTTCTTCAAATTCGTGTCTGGCGATGCGCCGGCGCGGGGCGCCGCCAGGAACCGTATCGCCGCGGCCTAGGCAACCGTCAGGGAAGTGGCGAATGCAGGCGCGGAAGCTTGTGCGGCCTTGATAATTGTCAAAGCCGCCGCCGAGGGGATTGCCAAGACTGGGTGCATCTCTGAAGGAGGCACTCATGTCGGGCATGGATTTTTATATTGTCGTTCTCGTGATCGCCGCGTTTTCGGTGTTCGGCCTCACGCTGGCCGTGGTTTCGACGGTGGAAAACCGCCGCGCGAAGGACGCCCGCTAGAGCAAGCCCTTCAAATATTGGTCGAACGACGGTTCGATCCCGTTTGGAAATACTCTAGTTGACCGCAATCGTGAAGGTGAGCGTCTCGGAATAGTCGGTCGCGCTACCCAGCAGCGCGGTCGATCCGTCATAGCCAACACGGGCGCCATAGCTGTCGCCATTGGCAGCAGACCGTGCCGACGCCTGCACGAAGGTGGCGCTGGCACCGCTGAAGGACAGCAGCACCGCATCGCGATAGAGCGCGAAGGGCAGGGTGCTGGTCGTTGACGGACTGAAGAAGCAGGGGCCCGATCCGGCGCAGCGCGTGGCTGACTGGTTGGAGGAGGCGACGCTGACGGTATAGCCGGTGACGGTGTTGGAGCTTGCCACCACGTCGGCAATCTTCACCGGGCTTTGCGACAGCGAAAGGTCCAGGCCATTGGCGGCGGCGGTGGCCGCAACGCTGACGGCCAGAACCTGCTGCACACTGCCCGACAGCGCGAGGTTGCCCGTCTCCGCCGCCTGCACCGCCGACATCCCCAGAACGAAGCCCAGGCTGGAAAGGCCAGCCCAGGCCGCGGATCGCATCCCCCTCGACATGGAGCGGATGCTACCCCGGCTTTGCCGGACCTACAACTTTTGCCTGTGAATCCAAGGGATTTTAGCTAACTTTGAGGTGTCATCCTTAGCCGTTCACCTGCAGCGCCGAACCAGTCACACTCCCGTCATGAACAGCCCCAGCCTGATTCCCACCATCGAAGACCTTGTTTCCCGCGCCCGGGGCCTGGTGCCGCGCCTGCGTGCTGAGGCTGCCGAAACCGAGAAGCGTCGCACCGCCTCGCCCGAAATCATGCGCGAGCTGTTCGCCCTCGGTCTGCTGCGCTACTTCCAGCCGAAGCGCTTCGGCGGATGGGAGATGGACTGGGGCGCGCAATTCCACATTGGCCGCGCTCTGGCGCAGGGCTGCTCATCGACGGCCTGGGTCGCCACTGTGGTTGGTGCGCATACCTGTTACGCCGCGCGCCACCGGCCGGAGACGCAGGAAGAAATCTGGGCTGATGGCCCCGACGTGCTGATCGCCACAGGCTCTGTGCAGAAGAGCGGCCGGGCGGAAAAGGTGCCGGGCGGCTATCGCGTCAACGGCGCCTGGGGCTTCGCAAGCGGCGTTGATTATGCCCATTGGGGCCAGGTCGCCGCGCGCATCGAGGGCGAGCCCGACGTGCTGCAGATGATGATTCCGCGCAAGGACTTCATCATCGATGACGTCTGGCATGTCGCCGGCATGAAGGGCACTGGCACCAAGGACATCAACGTGCAGAACGCCTTCGTGCCCGAACATCGCGCACTGAAGGGGCATTCCTTCCACGGCCTGCGCCCGCCCGGCCATGCGGTGAACCCGCATTACATCTATGGCATGGAATTCCGTCCTGCATCCGGCTCGAGCCTGCTTGGCCCCATCCTGGGCACGGCGGAGCAGGCGCTGGCGCAGTATATCGAGACGACCAAGCTGAAGAAGGCGGCGATCATGGGCAATCGCCCGGCGCACAACCCGGCGGTGCAGATGCGTCTGTCGGAATCGGCGGCCGAGATCAATGCCGCGCGGCTGATCATCGAAGCGCAGTTCGCGCTGCTCAACAAGCGCGGCAAGGCGCTCGAACCCTTCACGGACGACGAGCGCACCAGCATCACGCGCGACCGCGCCTTCGCCATGCGGCTCTGCTACACCGCCGTGCAGCGGCTGGTGAACCAGATGGGCGCGCTCGGGGTGTTCGACGACAACCCGGTGCAGCGCTGCTTCCGCGACCTGCATGTCATGAGCACGCAGTTCGGCGTGTCGTGGGACGTCAACATGCCGGGCTGGGGTGCACTCACCCTAGGCGTCGCGCCCGGCGGCGGGCACTAGAGCAAATTTCACCTTTGATCGAATCGATATTCGATCAAAGACGAAGTGACGGAGACCGTTGTGATGGATACCCTTCCCCGTTGGCGCCAGCGCGATGAACTGCCACTGACAGCAGAGAATCTGCGCGCGCTGTTCGACAATGAAATCCCCGTCGTGCGCGTGAAGGGCTTTGTGTCGCTAGCCGATTGCCAGTCCTTCCTGCGCGGGATGGAGGGCGCCAATGTGCAGCGCTTCAACGTGCCGCCGCATCCGGGCTATATCGGCACAGCGCAATTCCTGTTCCGCTGGGGCCACCAGAAGGCAGACTATTTCGCCGCCGCGCGCCAGGCTTACGATGACCGTGACTATGTCTTCCGCCGCAGCTGGGATCCGATCGCGCGCGTGAACGATGCGCTGGCCGCGGCAACGGGCCGTCCGGTGAAGGTGGCGGAAGAACCGGGATTCGGGCCCTACTATGCCGGCATCATCCGTCTCGCCTCGGGCGGCATCAAGCGCCACACCGACTTCGCCCCCTTCAACGCGCCCGACTACACCATTGCCAGCATTGATGCGCAGCTCGGCTGGAACCTCTTCTTCGAAACGCCAGAAGGCGGCGGGTCGACCACCATTTACAATCGTCCCTGGAAGGCTGAAGTGGTGCCGGGGCAGGAGCCGCCGCAAAGCTACGACCTGCCGGATTCCCAGGTCGCCGGCGCCGAGACCTGGACCTATCACGTTGCCGCCGGCGACCTCATCTTCTTCAACACGCGCAACCCGCACGAAGTCTCGCCCGGCACCGGCGCCGGCCAGCGGCTCCACATCGGCGCCTTCGTCGGCCGCCGCCCGGACAGCAGCATGGTGGTGTGGTCCTAGGCAGGCGCGTTCTCGCCCATTGCCAGTCTATGGGCAGGCGCTAGGATGGCGCCGGATGCTTGCCGATCTCCTGATGACAATCGATGCCGTTCTGCTCGGGGCCGTGCTGGCCACCGATGCGGAGGCGTGGGCCTTCCTGCGCGACGTGGCTCAGTTTCTGGCCTTCGGCCTGCTGTTCTTCGGTTCGCTGATTGTTGTGGCGGGTGGCCTCGGCTATGCCGCCGGCCTCGTGCTGGGTGCGCCGGGCTGAGGGCTGGCTGCTGGCCGCTCTCTCCCGCCCGCAACGCTGTCTCCTGAAACAAAAACGGCGGCGCCCGTTGCCGGAGCGCCGCCGTGATTTGATAACGGTGCGCTTACTTGCGGCCGGCGACGATGAAGCCGGCGCCGCCGATCTGGCTGCCCCTGTCGGCCGCGCTCGATTCGCTGGTATAGGCGTTGCGCACGCTACCGGGCTTCCAGCCGGCGGCGATGGCCCATTCCGTCAGGTCGGTGCCGCGCAGCTTGGTGATGAAGGGCTCGGCATTGAAATGCGTGTCCCAGTCGGGCACCACGCGGCCCAGCGGAGTAAGGTCGCGAAAGGGTGCGCCGTCGTTATGCGCCATCACGCCACCCGGCTTCAGGATGCGCAGCGATTCGGCGAAGATGTTGTGCAGTGCCTGCGTCGCCGTCTCGTGGATCATGGCGTGCGAGGTGACGATGTCAAAATGGTTGTCCGGGAAGCTCGTCTTCTCGGCATCCTGCTGGCTGAAATGGATGCGGCGGCCCAGCGCCTCGGCACGGGCATGGCCATAGCGCAGGCAGGGCGCGGCGACGTCGATGGCATGGATCTCGGCGTCGGGGAAGGCATCCGCC
>CAXNFA010000085.1:0-6520 GCA_964201105.1 Alphaproteobacteria bacterium
GACCGCGGTCGCGGCCGCCGTCCAGGCATCCGTCCCGGATGTGGTCTTTCATCTGGCGAGTTCGCCCTTCAATCCGCCGACGACACCGGCCTCGGTGCATCTCGCCGGCAATGCGCTGGCGACCCTGAACCTGCTCGAAGCCTTGAAGAATCGGCCCGCTATCCGATTCATCGCCACGGCATCGGCCGCCGAGTTCGGAGCGGGCGCCGGGCTCACCGAAGACTCACCCCGCGCACCCGCCACTGTTTACGGTGCAACCAAGCTCTGCGCGTCGATCCTGATCGATACCTATGCGCGCAGCACCGGGGTCAAGGCGACGAATGCCGTCCTCTTCACGCCCTTCGGCCCCTGGGAGCGGGCCGGCCGACTGATCCCGCATGCCATACTGTCGGCCCTGCGCGGCGAGACGGTCCGCATCGGACATGGCGGCCAAAAGCGCGACTATCTTTTCATTGACGACGTGACCGACGCCCTTGTGCGTGCGGCACAGAGCGACCTGCCGCCGGGCACCCCCATCAACATTTCCTCGGGTGTTAGCCGTGCCATCCGCGATGTCGTACGGCGCCTGCTCGACCTGATGGGTGCTCCGGTCGCGCTGGAGACCAACCCGGCCGCCACGCGGCCTGACGAGATCTGGGATCTGTCCGGCAGCCCCGCCCGCGCGGAGACCCTGCTCGGCTGGCGACCCACCACGAGTTTCGACGACGGCCTCCAGCGCACCATCGACTGGTATCGCCGCAACCAGAACCTTGCCCACACCTTGCCATGAGCAACACCATGAACAACTGCATCCTGTGCGGCGAAGCGAAGGTCGTCCGCTTCCTCGACCTCGGCTCCACGGCGCTCGCCAACAAATTCGTCGCAGCCGAGGATTTGCATCGGACCGAAGCGACGTTCCCTCTGCGCGTCGGCTTCTGCAGCGAGTGCCACCATGTGCAACTGACCGACGACGTACCCCCCACGGCGCTGTTCGATGACTATCTCTACATATCCTCCATGTCGGACACGCTGGTGCAGCACCTGCACGGCCTGTCAGACACAGTGGTGAAGCGCTTCAGGCTCGGTCCCAATGACCTGGTGACCGACGTCGGCTGCAACGATGGCACCCTGCTGCGCGGCTTTGCCCGGCATGGCGTCAAGGTGTTGGGCATCGAGCCGGCACAGAACCTGGCGAGGCTATCCCAGCGCGCCGGCCTGCCGGTCGTGGTGGATTATTTCGGTGCGGACACGGCTAATCGACTGTGGGCGGCGCATGGCGCGGCGAAGGTAATCACGCTGACCAACGTCTTTCCCCACCTGCCCTTCCTGAACGACTTCATGCAGGGCGTGAACACCTTCCTCGCGCCCGACGGCGCGCTTGTGATCGAGGCGCACTATCTGCGCGACCTGCTCGAGCAGCGCGCCTTCGACACAGTCTATCACGAGCATGTCTCCTACTGGGCTCTCGCACCCATGGCGTGGCTGTTCGCCCGCCATGGCTTCGAGATTGTGGACGTGGAGCGCTTGCCGGTGCATCACGGACAGGTCCGCGTCTTCGCCCAGCGCAAGGGCGTTGGCACCATCAGCCCCAATGTCACGCGGCTGATGGCCGAGGAGAAGGCCGCCGGAATGGATCGGCTCGCCACCTTCCAGCGCTTCGCCAACGAGGTGCTTGACCTCAAGACGCAGCTCGATGATCAGATCGCCCGCATCCGGTCGGAAGGCAAGACGGTCGTCGCCTATGGTGCGCCGGCCAAGGGATCGACCCTGCTCAGCTATTTCGGTATCGGCCCCGACCGCATTCGCTACATCGCCGACAAGAGCCCGCTGAAGCAGGGACGCTACACGCCCGGCACGCATATCCCCGTTGTGGGGCCCGAGAAGCTGATCGAGGACCAGCCGGACTACGTCCTGCTGCTCGCGTGGAACTTCGCCGAGGAGATCATGGAGCAGCAGGCGGCCTATCGCGCCCGTGGTGGTCGCTTCATCATCCCGGTGCCCGAGGTTCGCGTCGTCTGACGCCATGACCGCCGCCCCCGACAACGCAAGCCAGCCCGTCTCCATTGACCCGGTGGTTCGCCGTGCCGCGCTGGAGCGCGAGGCCGCGCGCTTTCTGTCCCTGGGTGACCATGAACGCGCGACGCTATCCCTGATCACTGCCCTGGAACTCGCGCCCGGTGACGCCGCGGCGCGCGAGCGCCTTGGCCGGCTTTATGCCGCCCGGGGCGATGTGGTGAATGCGCGCGAGCATCTGCGCGCCGCGCTGGCGCTGTCACCCGACCGCCTGACAGCCCTGATCGGCCTGAGCGGCATTCTTGCCGGCACGGGCCATATCGAGGAGGCCGAATCGCTCACCCGACGGGCCCTCGACATCGATCCCTTGAACTTGCCGGCGCGCGCACGGCTTGGCCTGCTGCGCCACGCCGTCGGCGATCTCGACGAAGCCGAGCCGCTGCTGCGGCAGGCGATCGCGGCAAACCCCGCCGATGCCGAATCGAACAACGCGCTTGGCACCATCGCTGCAGCACGCGACAGTCTTGATGAGGCGCAGGCCATGTTCGAGGCCGCATCCCGCGCGGCGCCGCGCTGGGCCCGCCCGCTGATGCATCTGGGCGCCCTGCTGCGCCGCCGTGGCGACACCGACGGGGCACTCACCGTCCTGCAGCAGGCCATGGCGCTGGCCCCGCAGGATATGGATATCCAGATTCAGCTGGGTAGCACCCACGCCCTGCGCGGCGAGGACGAGCTGGCCACGACCATCCTGACCGCAGTGGCGGCGGCGCGCCCGGGTGTCCCCGAGATTTCCGAGATGCTGGGCTCGCTACTGCTTCGCCGCGACGACGCAACAGGCGCCGTGCAGCAGCTCGCTCCCCTGCTAGAGCCGGGCACGCTGAGCGACTCGGGCCTGTTCTGTCTCGGCCAGGCCGCCAAGGTTGTGAAGGACTACCGACTGGCCGAGCAGGCCTTCGCAACGCTTGTCGGGCGGGATGCCAGCCAGGCGGATGCCGAGGCTGAGCTGTCCGTCCTGTTCTATGCGCGCCGTGCCTACCGCGAATCCCTGGACGCCGCGCTGAGCGCGCTGGCGAAAAAGCCGGACCTGCTGCGTGCCCTCAATGGTGCGGCGCTTGCGCTTTCGGCCCTGCGCGAGCATAGCCGGGCGCTGGAGTTCCTGGATCGCGCGCTCGCGCTCGCTCCCGGCGATCCCTGGTCACTGATGCAGGCGGCAAGGACGGCCGAATCCGCCCATGACCTTCCCCGCACCGTCCGACACTGCGAAGCCATGCTCGCCATCCAGCCCGACCATGGGGAAGCGCTGGCCCTGCTGGTGCACGCCAAGCTGTCGGTGTGCGACTGGGCGGACTATGACGGATTTACGGCCCGCCTGGTCAAACGTACCGGGGCCCAGGTCGAAGGCGGCGGCCCTGTCACGGTGGACGTGTTCAACCTGCAGGCCCTGCCCGCCCCTTATGCACTGATCGCCGGCGCGGCCCGCCTGCGCAGCCAGGGCATTGCAGCCCGCATGGAACGCGAGCGCAACGGCCTTGCCTTTGCGCATATCCGTCATAGCCGGTCGAGGCTGCGTATCGGCTATCTGCTGCCGTCCACCTGGTTCCACAGCCTGCCGCATGTATTGCGCGGAATCATCGAGAAACACGACCGCAGCCGCTTCGAGGTTTTTGGCTTTTCCATCCAGGCCTGCGACGGCACCCCGTTCAGCCAGGCTTTTCGTGCCAGCTTCGACCGCTTCACCGATGTCAGCTACAGCTTTCCCTGGGAGGCCGCACGCGACATCCATACCGCCAGCATCGATATTCTGGTCGATGTGACCGGCCACACGCCACATAGCTGCCTGCCGGTGATGGCCTGCCGGCCTGCCCCCGTCCAGGTGCACTATCTGGGCTACTCCATCACCACCGGTGCTTCCTTCATCGACCACCTCATCACCGACGACGCCTTCCTGCCGCCGGATCTTGCCGCGCTCGGGACCGAGCGGGCCGTCTACCTGCCCGACAGTTTTCTCGCCACAACACGCGCCGCCATCGCCGAGCACCCGGCGACGCGCACCGAGGCCGGGCTGCCTGCCGATGCGCTTGTGCTCGCCAATTTCAATCACCCCTGCAAGCTCACGCCGGACGCATTCGCCATCTGGATGCGCCTGCTGCATGCCCATCCGCGCGCCATCCTCTGGCTCTGCGACTGGCTACCTGCCGCAACCGCCAACCTGAAGGCTGAGGCCGCCCGTCATGGCATCGACCCGGCCCGCCTCGTCTTCGCACCCACGGTTGAACATGCCGAACACTGCGCGCGCCTGCGCTTCGCGGATCTCGCGGTCGACTGCCTGACCCATGGCGGCGGCATCACCTCCGTCGATCTGCTGTGGTGCGGCGTGCCGCTATTGACCATGGCAGGGGATACCCCTTCGAGCAGGCTGGGCGCGACGCTTTCCCGCGCGCTCGGTGCGACCGACCTCGTGGTCGATTCCATCGCCGCCTATGAAGGCACGGCGCACGCGCTGCTGGAAGACCCGCAGCGCCTCGCCAGCCTTCGCAGGCGCATGGCGGCTGCACGCGACGACTCCGCCCTGTTCGATGGCCCGCGCTATGTCCGGCGACTCGAGGCCGCCTTCGAGACGATCTGGGCCCACCGTAACGACCCATCGAGCACGCCGCTGCGCGTTTCCGCGACCTGACCTGCGGTCTACGGCGAAGGCGTCAGGCAGTGACGTCGTGGTTCAGAGGAAATTGAGCAAGGACAGGTTGTTGAGCTGGGCGAAGACCTGGAAGGACGCTTCGAGCGACACCTGGTCCTGCTGCAACCGCGACACCGCGGCCGCGACATCAACTTCCTCGATATCGCCAATGAAGTTGGTCAGGAAGTTCTTGTCGCTGATGTGGCGATCTTCGACCTCTTCCAGGCGCTTCATCACCACGCCATGCTGGGCCTGCACCAGGTTGACCTGGTCGAAGGCGGCGCCGGACTCGGGAACCTTGCTGATGATGAAATCACGCTCGGCATTGCTCAGCGGGTTGCTGAAAGCGCCATTGGTGGTGGCGAAAATCATCAGGTCCTGCAGCAGCTGCACCAGCGGTCCGGCGGCGTCGCTCGCCAGCACGCCATAGGTCAGCGTCAGGTTGTCGTCGATGCGCGCCTGCGGCTTCAGGTTGTTGTTCTCGAAGGCTTGCGCCGCATTGCCCGCTCCCAACGCCTCCAGTTCGGCCGAGGTGTTGGCGGAAATCGGTGGCACATCGGTGCGCGTACCGCCGAACAGGTAGCGTCCGTTGTCCTGCACCGTCAGGTAGTTGACCACCGAGTTATACATCGTGTCGATTTCGTCGCGCAGGCCGATGCCGGAACCGGCGTTCAGCGACGAGATGAGCTTCGTCTTCAGTTCCGTGGCGATGTCGGAGATGCCTTCCAGCGACAGGTTCTGCAGTTCAGTGACACGGCGCAGTTCGGTGTTGGTCTGGAGGAACTGCTCCGTTTTCGACAGCACCGACTTGGCGCCCTGCAGGGTCACGACATCGCTGGCGATACCCTGGTAGTCCTGCGACTTGTAACCGCTCGTGACCTGTTTCTGGGTCTCGAAGATGCGCGTCTGCTGCTTGAGGACGTCAACCAGCAGCAGCGTGTTCTGTCCGGCTGTGGATACGCGGGTCATGGCAAGCTCATTCCTTCAGACACAAGCGCTAGCGGGCAATGGACAGGAGTTCGTCGAACATCTCGCGGGTCGTGGAGACGAGGCGGGCTGACGCGTTGAACGCGTTCTGGAACAGGATCATGTTCGCCAGCTCCTCGTCGAGATTGACTCCCGAATCGCCGCTGATCCGGGTGGTGATTTCCGTAGACAGGGCCGAGGCGTCGGCCTCGCGGCGCTCGGCATTGTCGGCCTTGATCGAGATGTCGGAGAGGACTGACGCGGCATAGCTTGCCAGCGTGGTGTTGGTGGCGCTGAGATCGCCAGCCGCCTTGACCGCGACCGAGGCCGAGGCCACGTCCTGCAGGTCCACGACGCCCCGGTTGTCGCCGATGGTCAACGTCGGCACCGTGCCGGCTATGGCGCCCGCGCTCAGGTCGAGTTTTGCCAACGCCAGGTTGACGGGGTCATCCAGGATGTCCTGGCGGACAGTCACGCTAAACGCCTTGTCCATGCGGAAGCGTTCGCCAAGACCAAACATCTCGGAAAAGGAGACGCCGCTGCCATTGCGGTCAGTCGTGTCGTCTGTGGTAACCATCTTGTAGTCCGCAAAGCCCGCCGCCGGCGTGGCGATCAGGGCGCCGTTGGCATCCAGCGCAAAGCTGGCGACGCCGTTGAACTGGGCATTGAGCTCGCTGACGACGTTGCCGAATTGGGCGCCAATGCCGGCGAAGTCGATCGTCGCTTCGCGTGCGACCTGGTTGTTGGGGCCACGGAACTGCACCGTCATCGTGCCCGTGTTGCCAAAGCCGTGCAGCTGGCCTGCCACAACGCCGGTGTCGAAATGCGCGGGCACCCGGGCGCTCATCAGATCGTTGAGGCCGAAGAAATGAGAGAAGCCCCGCC
>CAXNFA010000086.1:0-6481 GCA_964201105.1 Alphaproteobacteria bacterium
CATCTGCGGCGGCAATTGCTGGCCAAGGCGCCGTTGCACAGCTGGGAACGCGCCGCGCTGGATGACATTGCGGCCGTGCGGCCGAACACGCGGGAAGAGTACTACGTCCTCTGGCTGGCGCGGCGCTACCGGATGGGACCCTGAACGGAACTGCGGCGCCTACCACAGTTCGGCATCGTCATCCTCGGCCACATGTGGCAGCGACACGCCGTCGACAACGGCGCGGAGGCGACCGCGCATCGAGGACAGCTTCACCTTCTCGATACCCTGATCGATGGCCTCGTCGGCGCTGGCGTGATCGGAGAGGGATTCGCTGATCGTCGCCAGCAGCGCTGCGGTGTGCTCCAGCTCCTGGCTCATCAGGTCGAAGTCCTGCAATGCACCCAGAAAGGCAGCGTCCTGCAGCAACGGCGATCCTGTCGCAGCAATCTTTTCGCTGATCCGGTTGGCGATCGTGATCTGCCGCTCCCGCACACTGGAAATTTCCTGGGCCAGGATGGACAGCAGGCGCTCCAGGCGTTCCCACGAATCGCGCGGCGCTTGCGGCGTGTTGGAAGAGTTGTCGTCCATGTCAGTCGAAAAGTTCCACGTCGCCGCCCTTGGTCGTCTCGACCCGCACCGCACGCGCCACTTCCTGCTTGAAGACCACCTCCTGGCGGCCATCGGCAATCAGCATCATGCGGGCGCGGCCCGTCTTCGGCATATAGTGCACCTTGCGCGCCTCGAATCCACGCAAATGGCGGGCTATCACGTTCAGCCCTTCGGCCTGGACATAGCGCTCGACGAAGTCAGCGTTGCCGTGACCGATACCCCTGATCCCGCGCACCACATTGGCCCCGCCGAACAGCTTGATCTCCAGCCGGCTGCGCTTCGCGCCACGTTTTAGAAGGTCGTTCACCAGCAGTTCCATGGCGTAGTTGCCATACCGCAAGGCCAGCGCTTCGGCGCCAGCATCCCCCGTCGAAAGATCGATGTTTTCGGCGTTGGGCAGCAGGAAGTGGTTCATGCCGCCGATGCCGAGCACAGGGTCGCGGATGCAGGCGGCAATGCAGGACCCGAGCACCGTGTCGAGCACCACATCATCTTCGCTCGTGATGTAATAGTTTCCCTGCGTCACGCGGACGAACCATTGCTTGCGGTTCGCGTCGAAGAAGCGCGGGTGATGACTGTCGGCTGGCGCGCTCACGATGATTCTCCGGGCAGGCGGAGACCACCGGGCCAGTTGGTGATGACACTGTCGAGCACGGCATCGTCGATGCGTACGCGGTATAAAACGGCATCGGTCAGGTTGGTCGGCACCGCCTCGGCCGTGCCGCCATCCCGCGCCGAGCGCAGGCGCGCCGGGCCCAGGTTGGCGCGGGACAGCACCGCATCCGTCAGGTTGGCCCGCGACAGGTTGGCACCGCGCAGATCGCAATCTGACAGGTCGGCGCCCGACAGGTCGGCGTCCGCAAGGTCGGCACGCTGAAGCTGGGCGGCGGCCAGCCTGCTGTCGCGCAGCACGGCGTGGCGCAGCGAGACGCCGCGCAAGTCCCGCCCCCGCAGATCCAAACCGGAGAGCCGCTGACCATCCAGATTGGCGCGGCTGCCGCTGCCATCGCGCAGCCAGCGTTCATGCGATGCGAGCATCTCGTCGATGCGGCGCGCGGCTTCTTCCGGATCCGGCGCGGCCGTGTCGAGGGCAAGGCCGCGCAATTGCTCCGGCGAGATCAGGGCGAGCGCCATGTTGACTCCCGTCAGCACCGCGTTCACCAGAGAAGCATTGTCGAAGACGGCACCGGTCACCTCGGCATGGGTGAGGTCGACGTCACGCAGATCGGCACCGGCCAGGTCGCAATGGCGCAGGTCTGCGCCCGTGAGATTGGCGCCCGACAGGTCGGCATTGGGAAACTCCGCATCCTCGAGGCGCGCATGACGCAGCGATGCGCGGGCGAGATTGACGGCAGAGGCGTCGACGCCCCGCAGGTCGGCGCCGTCAAGAATCGCGCCCGACAGGTCCTGGCGAATCTCTTCGGCCGGCCCGCCGTCGGGACGCAGCCGCAGGCCGCGGCGCAGGCTGACGCCCCGCAGGATCGTGCTGCGCATCACCGCGCCGGCAAGACGCGCGCCCCGGACCTCGGCACCCTGCAGATCGGCATAGGAAAGATCGGCGCCGCTCAGGTCGGCGCGAAACAGGTCGGCATCCCGCAACGTGGCGCCGACAAAGACGCAGCGGGCAAGATTGGCATGGCGAAACAGCGCGCCGCGCAGGTCGGCGGCGCCGAAAAAGTGGCCCGACAGGTCCTGGCCCGAGAAATCAGCGCGCGCCCCCGTGGCGTCGCCTTCAAGCCAGCGCCGGTGCAGGCGAACCTGTTCGTCTGCGCGATCGGTCACCGGGTCACTCAAGCCGGCCGACCACGGCTTCGATCTTCTTCTTCAACATGTCCACCGTGAAGGGCTTGATGATGTAGTTGTTCACGCCGGCCTGCGCCGCCGTTGTCACCAGCTCCTTGTCGCCGCGCCCTGTCAGCATGATGAAGGGCGTTCGCCGCAGTGTCGGATGGGAGCGCACCGCCTTGAGAAACTGCAGTCCGTCCATCTCGGGCATGTTGTAGTCGGAAATGATCAGGTCGGCAGGTGTCACCGCGAGCGATTCAAGGCCGGTCCGGCCGTTCGAGGCTTCGGCGATCTGAGCGAAACCCAGTTGCTCGAGGCTGAAACGGGTCAGGCCGCGAATGCTCTGCTGGTCGTCAACAACCAGGACACGGATCGTCTTGGGACTCGGCATGATGTTCTTCCGTTCAGGCGTTGGCAGTCAATTCGATGATCTTGGCGGCGATGCGGTCGATGCCGATCTGGAACTCCACCCCGCCCGCCTCCTGGGCGGCCCGGGGCATCCCGTAAACGACGCAACTCTGCTCGTTCTGGCCGATGGTGTGGCCGCCGGCATGGCGGATCGCCTTCAGGCCGTCAGCGCCGTCGCGCCCCATGCCGGTCAGGATGACCCCAAGCGTGCGCGCGCCGGCAACGCGAGCGACCGAATGGAACAGCGCATCGACCGACGGCCGATGTCCGGACACCGGCGGCGCGGGATTGAGGCGGCAGGCAAACTGCAGGCCGGATTTTTCAACCTCCAGATGCGCGTCGCCGCCCGGGGCGATGTAGATGTGGCCGTTCTCGAGGACCGTCCCCTGGGTCGCCTCGGTAACCGCTGCCTGCGACACCTGCGCCAGCCGGCGGGCGAAGGGACCGGTGAAGGAAGCGGGCATGTGCTGGGTGACCAGCACCGGCGGACAATCCGGCGGCAGGAACGGCAAGATCTGATGCAAGGCCTCCACCCCGCCGGTGGACGATCCGATCGCGACCAGCATGGTGACAGCGGCCTTGCGCGGGCCAGGCGCCGCGACGGGTGCCGCAGGCGTTACGGGCTGCGGCGCGACGCCGCGACCGACACGGGCATGAGCCGCCGCCTTGACCTTGGCGCACAGCGTGTCGCCTTCGGCCTCCAGCCGTTCCAGAACGCCGGCGGTCGGCTTCGGGTGATAATCGACCGCCCCCATTTCCAGCGCCTTGATGGCGGCGTCGGCGCCTTCCTGGGTCAGGGTGGAAACCATCACCACCGGCATGGGCCGCAGGCGAATGATCTTTTCCAGAAAGGACAGGCCATCCATGTCCGGCATCTCGATGTCGAGCGTGAGGACATCGGGGTTGAGCTGCTTGATCATCTGGCGCGCCGTCGCCGCGTCCGGGGCCGTGCCTATCACCTCGATCTCGGGATCGCGTGACAGGGTCTGTTCCAGGATCTTCCGGAACAGCGAGGAGTCGTCGACGATGAGCACGCGCACGGGCTTGGTCATGACTGCCCCTTGCCAATCTTGCGGTAGATCGTCTGGCCCATCAGGGCGAAACGGTCCGTCACCCGCGTCAGGTTTTCCGAGTGGCCGGCATAGAGAAGGCCGTCGTCGGCGATCAGGCCATGCATCCGGTCAAGAATCGCCCGCTGCGTCTCGATGTCGAAATAGATCAGGACGTTGCGGAAAAAGACCACGTCGAATGGGCCCTTCATCGGCCAGCGCTCCAGCAGGTTGAGCTGGCGGAAAGTGATCAGGCGGCGAATCTCCGCCGTGAACACGAAGGAGCCATCGGCGTCCTTCTGGAGATAGGCGTTGCGCATCGCCGATGGAATGCTTTCCACCTCGCGCTCGTTGTAGCGGCCCGACTCGCAGCGCGCGATCATGTTGGAGTCGAGGTCGGTGGCCAGGATCCGGCAATCCCAGCGCGCAATATCGGGCACCATGTCGCGCAACGTCATGGCGATGGAGAAGGGCTCCTGCCCCGATGAGCAGCCAGCCGACCAGAAGCGGATGCGCGCGCCGCGCCGCCCCGCGTCGAACAGCGACGGCAGCACGGTCTTGCGCAGATGATCGAAATGATGGTCTTCGCGGAAGAACTTGGTCAGGTTCGTCGTCACCGCGTTGACCATGTGCGGCAGTTCATCGTCGGCCGCTGGCGTCTCGAGCAGGCTGCAGTATTCCTTGAACGAGGAAAGGCCGAGGGCGCGCAGGCGGCGGGCGAGCCGCGAATACAGCAGGTTGCGCTTGTTCTCGCCCAGAACGATTCCGGTCCGCTGGTGGACCAGTTCCGTCAGGAACTTGAACTCGCGGTCGGAAAGCGGGAACTCGTTTTCCCGTTCTCCGTCCTGGCCGGTCAATCGCTGGGTGACGGTCATGGCGCGACGATCACGCGACTGTGTCTGTCAGTTCGAGCTGCGACTGGGCGATCAGCCGTTCGAGCGACAGCACGCCGACCAGCCGCTTGTCGACCAGGATGACATCGCGCACCATGGCGTCGCGGCCCTGGCGTTCCACTTCGGGCACCGACTGGATGTCGGCCTTGTTGACGGTGAGAATGTCCGACACGGCGTCGACCAGGATGCCGGCGGTGCGCGTGCCGATCACCACGATGATCACCACATGGGCGGGCGTCACCTGCGTAAGGTCCTCGCCGAAGCTGACGCGCAGGTCCAGCACGGGGATGATCGTTCCCCGCAGGTTGATCACCCCCAGGATGGCACGCGGCGCATTAGGGATTTTCGTGGTCGCCGTCCAGCCGCGAATCTCGCGCACCGAAAGGATATCGACGGCAAACTCGCGGTCGCCGATCGTGAAGGTGATGTATTGCCGGGGCGCGGCGGCATCATCCCGTGCTGCCGTCGTGCGCGCGCCAGCGTCTTCCATGAGATTTGTCATCTTCGCCTCGCTCAGTGAACTTGATTGGAGTTGGCGGGCCATCCGGCCTGCGCCAGCGCATCGACATCGAGGATAAGCGCAACCTGGCCATCGCCCATGATCGTGGCGGCACCGATGCCGTCGATCGCACCGAAGTTTTCCTCGATGCTCTTGACCACGACCTGCTGCTGGCCAAGCAGGTCGTCGACCACAAGGCCCAGCTTGGCGCCGCCTTCCACCTCGACGACGACAATGACGCCCTCGGCAAGGGCGGCCTTGGCCTCGGCAATGTGAAAGACCCGGCCGAGATACTGCAGCGGAACCACCTCGCCCCGCAGCACCAGCACATCGCCGCCGTCGCCCGCCCGCTGCACCATGCCGGGCTGGGGCCGCAGGCATTCGATGATGCTCGAGATGGGCACGATATAGGTTTCGCGCCCGCAGGAGACGACCATGCCGTCCATCACGGCGAGCGTCAGCGGCAGGGTCAGGGAGACGGTGGATCCCTTGCCAGGCGTCGAGCGGATGACGACCCGCCCCCCCAGTTCCTGCACGTTGCGCTTCACCACATCCATGCCCACGCCCCGGCCGGAAATGTTGGAAACGGTCGCCGCCGTGGAGAAGCCCGGCGCGAAGATGAGCTGGTCGACCTCTTCATCCGTCAGCACCGCTTCCGGCGCGATCAGCCCCTTTTCAATCGCCTTGGCGCGCACGCGGTCGCGGTTGATGCCGCGTCCATCGTCGGACAGCTGGATGATGATCCGGCCGCCCTTGTGTTCCGCCGAGATCTGCACCACGCCCTCGTCTGGCTTGCCTGCGGCCATGCGTTCCGCCGGCGTCTCGATGCCGTGGTCGAGCGCGTTTCGGATCATGTGCGTGAGGGGGTCCGCCAGCCGTTCCGTGACGGTCTTGTCGATCTCCGTCGCCTCGCCATGCATCACCAGGCGCGCCTTCTTGCCCGTCTGCGCCGACAACTCGCGGACCAGGCGCGGCATGCGCTGGAACACCGACCGCACGGGCTGGGCGCGGATCGCCATCACGCTTTCCTGCAATTCGCGGCTGATCTGGAACAGTTGCTCCATGCCGCGTTCCAGCTCGGCGAATTTTCCGTCATGGGGCAGCTGCGCCACGGTCTGGCGCAGCATGGCCTGGGCAATGACCAGTTCGCCGACCATGTCGACCACGCGATCGACGCGATTGAGGTCGACGCGGATGGTGATGCCCGGTTCCTCTTTGCGCCCCGCTTCCGCCGGCTCCCGGCGTGCGGCCTCGGG
>CAXNFA010000087.1:0-6475 GCA_964201105.1 Alphaproteobacteria bacterium
GCTTTCCATCGACGACGAAGGCACGCCGACCAGCCGCACCGTGCTGATCGAAGATGGCATCCTGACCGGCTATATCCAGGACCGCCTCAATGCGCGGCTGATGGGCATGCGCCCGACCGGCAACGGGCGGCGCGAAAGCTTCGCCCACATGCCGATGCCGCGCATGACCAACACCTACATGCTCTCCGGCGACCGCAAGAAGGACGAGATCATCCGCGGCGTGAAGAAGGGCCTTTATGCCGTCAACTTCGGCGGCGGCCAGGTCGACATCACCAGCGGCAAGTTCGTCTTCACCTGCACCGAGGCCTACATGATCGAGGATGGCCGCATCGGCCCGGCCGTGAAGGGCGCGACGCTGATCGGCAATGGCCCCGACGTGCTGACGCGAATCAGCGCCATCGGTGACGACATGATGCTGGACCCGGGCATCGGCACCTGCGGCAAGCAGGGCCAGGGCGTGCCCGTCGGCGTCGGCCAGCCGACGCTTCGCATCGACGGCCTGACGGTTGGCGGCACGGCGCGGTAAGCCAGACGAATCAGGCGTCGACGTTCGGGCCGAGCGGGATGTTCTTGCGGGCGCGGTCGCGCTGGCCGCGGACGAAGTCCCAGCCCGGGCGCACCGCCAGCACCGCACCATAGTCGCGGTCGGCGGCGCTGTAGTTGCCGGCCTGGTGATGGGCAAGGCCGCGCATCAGCCGCGTGACGGCGGTGCGGCCCGACGGCGTCTCGGCATTCGAATCCTCCGCCAGAGCCGCCGCATATTCGCGCACCGCGCTGTCGTAGTCGCGACCAAGATGATGGACGAGGCCGCGCTGGAACGCATCGAGCATGCCGCCCTGGCGCGTGCCATAGGCGCCGATGTCGGCCAGCGCGGAATCGGTGTTGCCGATCACCAGGTGAATGACCGCGCGGAACATGTAGTACTGCGCCCGGTCCGGCGTCAGCCCGATGGCGCGGTCGAGCGCCTTCACCGCATCGTTGGGCCGCTTCAATTCGATCAGCGCCGCGGCCTTCAGCACATAATAGGGCGCGACGTCGTCCTTCACCGCGATGGCGTTGTCGACATCGGCAAGCGCACGACCCGGCTGGCCGGTGGCGAGCAGGGCTTCGGCGCGCAGCGACAGCACCTCGGCCCGCTGCGTCGTTGGTTCCTCGGCACTGAGGCGCACTGCTGTATCCAGATAGCCCAGCGCATTGCGCGGCGCGTTCAATGCCATCTGCTTGCGCGCATCCGCGATCAGGCCAGGCAGCGACACGATTTGGGGGAGGCTGCCCACGACAGGCGAAGTGGAGGGCGTCGGCTTGAGCGCAAGCTTGAGCCCCTCGCCACCCGGTGCATCGGCACAGGCGGCCAGCAGACCCGCTGTCAGCAGGAGAACGGCCGGCGCAAGCCCGGCGGTCTTCAATCGGCCCGATGCCATGAGGGCATGGTAGCAGACAAGACCGCCGGGACCAGAGCGGGGCTGGTCACTCAGTCGCGAAGATCACGCCGGAACTGCGGGTCCTGCCACCACGGCCGGCTGAGCTCCTCGGTCAGCGCTTCGGCGCTGACGCCGATGTCGCGGCACAGATGGTCGTCGATATGGGCCAGGAGTTGCCGGTTCTCGGCCTGGCGGCGCCATGCTTTCCAGACCGCCGCCGGACGCTTCAGCGAATAGAGCGCGAGCGTGAGCGAGAACGGGAAGGACAGCGAAACCGGCGTCGAATTGGCCATGACAAAACTCCTTTCGGGGCCGCTTTATCCCGCCGGAGGATTGATTAATCCAACGAATAGTTCTTATTCTTCCCATCAGCCACTCGAATGGATCCTTCCGCCGCCCGCCATGTCGCTGAACCTTGAAACCGATCTTCTGCGCACGCTCTCGGCCATCGCCGACACCGGCAGCTTCACCGCCGCTGCGCGTGCGGTGGGGCGCACCCAGTCGGCCATCAGCATGCAGGTAAAGAGGCTGGAGGAATCCGTCGGCCAGCCGCTGTTCCTGCGCGAGGGCCGCACGGTCACCCTGACCCCCGAGGGCGAGGCGCTGCTAGGCTATGCCCGGCGCATCCTGAAGCTGCACGACCAGGCGCTGGCGCGCTTCCGCCAGCCGGACCTTACCGGCGTGGTGCGCATCGGCGCGCCCGACGACTATGTCACCGTCTTCCTGCCGCGCGTGCTGGCGCGCTTCGCCCGCGCCTATCCCGGCGTGCAGGTTGAACTGCGCTGCGAGCCGTCGATCTCGCTGCGCCACTATGTCGAATCCGGCGACCTCGACCTTGCCCTGCTGACCTGCGGCGCGCTGTCGGCCGAAAGCATGGCGGTGCGCAACGAGCCGCTGGTCTGGGCGACATCGACCGCCCATGCCGTGCACATGGAAGACCCACTGCCGCTTGCCGTGTTCCAGAGTCCCTGCCAGGTGCGCGAGGCGACGCTGCGTGCGCTCGACGGCATCGGCCGGCCCTATCGCCTCGCCTATGTCAGCCCGAGCCAGGCCGGGCTGCTGGCCGCCGTGAACGCCGGGCTGGCGGTGACGACCCTGGGCCGCAGCTGGTTGCCGGCCGGCCTGCGCCTGCTGACGGCGCGCGAGGGCTTTCCCGAATTGCCGCGCCTCGGAATCACGCTGGAACGCGCGCCGCGCCACCGCAGCGCTGCCGCAGAAGCATTGGGCGAGGCGATCGTCGATGCCTTCCGCGAAGACGAATCAGTCGCTGCGGCTTAAGCCCGCATCGTCGGCCTAATACGCCTCTTCCTCGAACACCCGATCGATGTTGCCTTTCCATGGTCCATGGAAACGCTCGAGCAAACGGTCGGCGTGGGTCTTGCCCGAGCGCACGATTTCATCGAGCGTGTCGAGGAACCCGGTTTCGCTGTTGCCGACGGAATCAAGCCGCGCGCGGGCCTCAAGGCCGGTGCGCGAAATCTCCATCATCTTCGCAGCCAGATCGCGCACCGTGCCGTCGCGGAATTTGGTGCGCAGGCCGTGGCGCGGTACATCGGCGCGCAGCGCGACATGTTCGGCGTGGGTGAAGTCCTTCACCAGATCCCAGGCGGCGTCGAGCGCGGACTGGTCATAAAAGATTCCCACCCACAGCGCCGGCAGGGCACACAGCCGGCCCCAGCGGCCGCCATCGGCGCCGCGCAGTTCGAGATAGCGCTTCAGGCGCACCTCGGGGAACAGCGTGGTCAGGTGATCGGCCCAGTCCTTCATCGTCGGCTTGTGGCCAGGATATGCGGGCAGTTTCCCTTCGAGGAAGTCGCGGAAGGATTGGCCCGAGCAATCGATGTATTGACCGTCGCGATGGATGAAATACATCGGCACGTCGAGCGCGTGATCGACATAGCGCTCGAAGCTCATGCCTTCATCAAAGACGAAGGGCAGGATGCCGGTGCGGTCGGGATCGGTGTCGGTCCAGATGTGGCTGCGGAAGGACTGGAAGCCGTTGGGCTGGCCTTCGGTGAAGGGCGAGTTGGCGAAGAGCGCGGTGGCAACCGGCTGCAGCGCCATCGACACGCGGAACTTCTTCACCATGTCGGCTTCCGACGCATAGTCGAGATTCACCTGCACGGTGCAGGTTCTGAACATCATGTCGAGGCCCAGGCCGCCCTTCTTGGGCATATAGGCCATCATGATCTTGTAGCGGCCCTTGGGCATGACCGGGATTTCTTCGCGCTTCCACTTCGGCTGGAAGCCAAGCCCCATGAAGCCGACGCCCAGCTTGCCGGCAACCTGGCGGACCTGGGCGAGATGCTTGTTCAGCTCTGTGCAGGTTTCATGCAGCGTCTCGACCGCGGCGCCCGACAGTTCGAACTGGCCGCCTGGCTCCAGCGTGATTGACTGGCCGCCTTCGGTGAGGGCGATGACGTTGCCATTCTCGGAATAGGGTTGCCAGCCATAGCGCTGCAGCCCCTCGAGCATGGCCTTGATTCCGGCTGGCCCGTCATAGGGCAGCGGCCGCAGCGTCTTCAGGTCATAGCCGAACTTCTCGTGCTCGGTGCCGATGCGCCAGTCGGCGGGCGGCTTGGAGCCTGTGGCAACATGTTCGACAAGTTCGGCCTGGGTTTCGACCGGCGTATCGGCGACAGCGCTGGGGGAGGACATCTATTTCCCCTGGGCGAAAAGCGCAAACGGCGCTGGCTGCTGGTGCATGGGCACCGCGCGGCGCGGCTGCGGACAGGACATGGAGAAACTTTCGGAAAGCGTTTCGTCGGTTGAGCGCGAAGGTAGGCGCGGGCCCCGCCCTACCGCAAGCGCCGATCATTCGGCCTTTGCCTTGCCCCCAAAGGGTTTAGGGGTTTGATGCGTCCCCAACGACGGCCTGCCACAAGGCAACAGCCACGATGGCCGCCGTTTCCGCACGCAGGATGCGCGGCCCAAGTGACACGGGCGTGACGAAGGGCCGCGACCGCAAAAGCTCCCGCTCCTCCGGCGCAAAGCCACCTTCGGGCCCGATGAAGATGGCCGCCGGGCCGCTTGGCCCGCCCGACAACGCCGCCGCCAGGACCGGCGCATCGCGGGATTCATCGCACAGGAACAGGCGGCGATCGGCCGGCCAGCGATCAAGCAGACGGGGCAGCGGTTCAGCGGCGGGAATGGCGGGCACGGTCAGGCGTTCGCATTGTTCCGCCGCCTCGATGGCGATGGCTTCCAGACGCTCCGCCTTCGCTTCCCGCACCTCGCTGCGCCGGGTGATCACCGGATGGATGGCGGCCACACCGAGTTCGGTCGCCTTTTCGACGACCAGTTCGAAGCGCGCCTTCCGGATTGGCGCGGCGAGCAGCCAGAGATCGGGGCCCGCCGCCTGAGCACGAAGCAGGGCGACGCATTGCAGGGCCGCGTTGCCTCGGTGGATATGATCGATCCGCGCGCGCCATTCGCCGTCACGGCCATTGAACACCGCCACCTCGTCGCCGACCGCATGGCGCATGACGCCGCCCAGGTAATGCGCCTGCTCGCGGCTGAGCGCGACAGGAACCCCCGCGGCCAGCGGCGCATCGACGAAAAGACGAACCTTTGGTTTGTCGGTCATGAACGGAAAAACACGCGGGCTGGAAACATCTGCTAGAGCATGGCCCGGTCAGACGGGGATACATGCTCTAGATTCTCGATGAAGCTAGAGCAATCACTTCGACTTTGGTCGAATACTAATTCGACCAAAGTCGAAATTGCTCTAGAACCTAGCGCGTGTCCGCCCCCCTTGAAACGCCCGTCGCCGATGCCGTCCGCGGCAACTGGGTCGACCGCCATGCGCCCGCGCGCCTCCGCCCCTATCTGCGCCTGGCGCGGCTCGACCGGCCGATCGGCACCTGGTTGCTGCTGTTTCCCGGCTGGTGGTCGATTGCCCTTGCCGCGCAGGTCGATGGCGGCACTGGCTTTGCCGGCCGCCTGCCCGACCTGTGGCTAATACTGCTCTTCGCCATCGGCGCGGTAGCGATGCGCGGCGCCGGCTGCACCTATAACGACATCGTCGACCGAGATTTCGACGCCCAGGTGGAACGCACGCGTAGCCGGCCGATCCCGAGCGGCGCGGTGAGCGTCACCGCCGCCTGGGCCTTCCTGCTGCTGCAGAGCCTGATCGGTCTTGCTGTTCTGCTGACCTTCAATCGCTTCGCCATCATCCTGGGCGCTGCGTCGCTGCTGCTGGTTGCGGCCTATCCCTTCATGAAGCGGATCACCTGGTGGCCGCAGGCCTGGCTGGGCATTACCTTCAACTACGGCGCACTGCTCGGCTGGGCAGCTGCGACCGGCACGCTGCATCTGCCAGCACTTGTCCTGTATGCGGCGGGGATTGCTTGGACGCTGGGCTATGACACGATCTACGCGCATCAGGACAAGGACGACGATGCCCTGATCGGTGTGAAGTCGTCGGCCCGCGCGCTGGGCAAACGCACGCGCCCCTTCTTGTGGATGATTTATGCGCTCACGCTTGCACTGCTGGGACTCGCCGGCGCGCTTGCCGGGATCGGCTGGGGATACTATGCGGGGCTGGTTCTGGCCGCGCTGCATCTGGGCTGGCAGGCCGCACGGGTGCGTCCAGACGATCCGGATGATTGCCTGTCAAAATTCCGCGCCAACGCGCAGGTCGGCTGGATCGTTTTGCTTGCCATTGTCTTCGGCCAGATGACGGTGGCGTGACAACTCTCGCCCCCCGAAAATGCACGGGGCTCGGGTTCCGCATCCGTTTCGGCTAAAGTCGGGTTGACAGGAAGGGACCGACCCTATTCCTGCTGGAGACGGACCAATGCACACCCCCCGTCTTATTTCCGTCCTGGCCCTTGGCCTGGGCCTGCTGACCGCCGGCTGCATGATGCAGGAGAGCAAGCCAGCCCCCGCCAATGCGATGGCATCGTCCAACACGCTTTATGCGCGCCTCGGCGGCATGCCGGCGATCAATGCCGTTGTTGATGAATTCACCACGCGTGTCGCGACCGACCCGGAACTCAACGCCGGCTTCAAGAACACCGACGTGCCGAAGTTCAAGAAGAACCTGGCCGAGC
>CAXNFA010000088.1:0-6466 GCA_964201105.1 Alphaproteobacteria bacterium
AAGACCGCCGACTGGCTGGTCGACCTTGGCCCCGAAGGCGGCGACAAGGGCGGCCGCATCGTCGCCACCGGCACGCCGGAAGACGTCGCCGCCACGCCCGCGAGCTACACCGGCCAGTACCTGAAGCCGATCCTGAAGAAGAGCCCGAAGGTGGCCCAGCCGGAACGCGAGGACGCGCCGCGCAAGGCCAAGCCGCGGGTCAAATCAGCGGCCGCCGCCGTGGCGCCAAAGGAAACGAAGAAGAAGAAGAAGTCCCGGAAATAGAGCTGTAACGAATCAGCCCTGCCGCCACTGGAAAAATCGCAGGATCATGCTGGCCAGCAGGACCAGCATGCCGCCCAGGATCATGAACCAGGCAACGGTGCCGATGAATTCGTGGGCCGCCGGACCGATCGAGGCGCTGGCATAATAGGCGGCAAAGGAAATCACGAAACCGAGCACAAAGAGCCCGAACCCGCCCCAGCGCAGGCGCAGGACAAGCTTGCTCGGCCCTGAAATCGGGCGGCCTTGGGCGGGGGGCGGCGTTTCCGTCATGGCGGCAAACTAGGGGGCCGTTTGCTGCGAGGCAATTCGTTTATGCGCGATCGGTAGTAGCAGAAGTGGTTGCGCCGCCATGCCGGAACCCCCAAATTCAAACCATGACATTTGCGTTGAAATCGGGTGAGGCGGTGGGTGACGGCGTTCGTCGCTTGATCCTGCGTGCCGTGGATCGTGCGCTAGGCGCCATCCTTGATCCCGCCGGCGACCAGCACAAGGCCGTCCATGCCGTGCGGCGGCGCTGCAACGAGGTGCGCTCCCTTCTCCGCTTGGCACGCGGCAGCCTCGACCCTGCGCTTTATACGACCGAAAATGCGCGCTTCCGCGATCTGCGCCACCGCCTGGGTGGCGCCCGTGACCGTGCTGCCGCGCTGGAGGCCTTTGACCGCCTGTATGAATCGGCACCTCCGGAGGCAGACCGCGGCCTCATCCTGCCGCTGCGCCATTCCCTGGCTGCGGAGCGGGACCGCGCACCCTCGGCAACAGAATCGCCCGACCTGGCGCGCCTTGGCCAGTCACTGGCCCAGGCTCGCGACTCGCTGGCTGCGATCAAACTGTCCGCCGATGGATTTGAGGCCGTTGCCGAGGGATTCACCGACAGCTATCGCCGTGGACGCAAGGCGATGGCTACAGCGCGCCAGTCGAAAGACACCGACGCCTTCCATGAATGGCGCAAGCAGGTGAAGCACCATCGCCAGCATCTGCGCGTCCTGCGTCCGGTCTGGCCCGCGCTGCTGAAGCCGCTGGCCCGCGAAGGGGCGCAACTGGCGGTTGCTCTTGGGGACGAGCATGATCTTGCCGTCCTCGCCCACATCCTCAACGAGCGCGAGGCGGAGGACGACCGCGAGGCCGTGCGCGTCGCCCAGGCGCTGATTGCCCGGCAACGCCAGATTCTTCAGATGGAAGCCATCGCTGTCGGACGGCGGCTGTTTGCCGACACGCCCAAGGCTGCTTGCCGCCGGGTGCAAGGCTGGACGGAGGCCTGGATTGCGGAAGAGAAATCGATGCGCAAAGTGAAGAAGAAGATGATCAAGACAGCGGGACGCAACGCGGCATGACAGACCTGAAGCCAGTTCACATCATTGGTGGCGGCCTCGCCGGATCGGAAGCCGCGTGGCAGGTCGCCCGCGCCGGCGTTCCCGTGGTGCTGCACGAGATGCGTCCCCTGCGCCAGACGGAAGCGCATCTGACCGAGAATCTGGCGGAACTGGTGTGCTCAAACTCCTTCCGCTCCGACGACGCCGTCAACAATGCGGTTGGCCTTCTGCATGAGGAAATGCGCCGCGCCGGATCGTTGATCCTGCGTGCAGGCGACGCGCACAAGGTGCCGGCCGGCGGCGCACTGGCCGTCGACCGCCATGGCTTTTCCGCCGCCGTGCAGAGCGCGCTGGAAAACGACCCGCTTGTCACCATTGAACGGGGCGAGATTGCAGGCCTGCCGCCGGAAGACTGGGACAGCGTCATCATCGCCACCGGCCCCCTCACCTCGCCTGCGCTGGCTGACGCCGTGCGCACGCTGACCGGCGAAGACTCGCTCGCTTTCTTTGACGCCATCGCGCCCATCGTGCATCGCGACAGCATCGACATGGACAAGGCCTGGTTCCAGTCGCGCTACGACAAGCCCGGCCCTGGCGGCACGGGCAAGGACTACATCAACTGCCCGATGTCGAAGGACGAATACCACGCCTTCATCACGGCGTTGCTGGCGGGCGACAAGACGGAATTCAAGGAGTGGGAGAAGAACACTACCTATTTCGAAGGCTGCCTGCCCATCGAGGTGATGGCAGAACGTGGCGTCGAGACGCTGGCGTTTGGTCCCATGAAGCCGGTTGGCCTGACCAACCCGCACAATCCCACTGTGAAGCCGCATGCCATCGTGCAACTGCGCCAGGACAACGCACTGGGCACGCTCTACAACATCGTTGGTTTCCAGACGAAGCTGAAATATGGCGAGCAATCGCGCATATTCCGCATGATTCCCGGCCTTGAGAAGGCCGAGTTCGCGCGGCTAGGCGGCATCCACCGCAACACCTTCCTCAATTCACCGCGCCTGCTCGACGGCATCCTGCGTCTGAACTTGCGGCCCTCCCTGCGCTTCGCTGGACAGGTTACCGGCGTCGAAGGTTATGTTGAAAGTTCTGCCATCGGCCTGCTCGCCGGCCGCTTCGCCGCGGCCGAGCGGCTTGGACATGCCGTGCATGTGCCGCCGCCAACCACCGCGCTCGGTGCCCTGCTGACCCATCTGACGGGTGGCGCGAGCGCCGAAACCTTCCAGCCGATGAACGTCAACTTTGGTCTCTTCCCGCCGCTCGACACGCGGGTAAAGCGCCACGACCGCAAACCGGCGATGAGCCAACGCGCGTTGAGCGATCTGGAAGCCTGGCTGGGACGCCGCGAAGCGGCCGAATAGCTAGACGCCGAGCCAGAAGGCCCGACCCAGCACCAGCGCGCGGCGCAATGGCGAAAGCTGTGACTCGACTTTGAAAGGGTCGAAGCTCGCAGCGCTAAGCTTTCGCGCCTGCGCATTGGCAAGCGGCGCCGGTAGCAACGCGGGACGCAATGCCCGTGGAAGACTACTGGGTGGCGGCGCTATTGAAACCGCACGCGTCGTCATCGTCGCAAGCACAGCCCCCAGCCCCGGCGTGAATTGCCCTGTGGCGGTGGCTTCGCGGTCAACGCCTTCTGCGCGCAACCGGTCATTCGGCAACAGCCAACGCCCCTGCCCGGCGTGAAACGGCACAGCGCGCGCCAGACCGACGAGCCCGAAGGCGATGCCGGCGCGGCGCGCGAGATCCTGGGCGGACATATCGCCACCGAGAATCGTCATCATGGCCGCGCCCAGCGCGCCAGACGTTCCGCTCACGTAGGCTTCCACTTCGGCAAGATCGGCGAAGGTCGCGTCGTCGAAATCCCGCTCACGCCCGTCGATCAATGCTTCCAGCGACGCGCGCGGAACACCATGGCGAGCCATGGTGTCGGCCAGCGCCACAGCCACCGGCTGCATGCGGGGTGTGCCGGCGTCGATCGCGTCCAGCCCGTCGCGCCACCATTGCAGGCGCATGGTGCCCAGCATCGGTTCGCGCACATGATCGCGCAGGCGGGCGAGCTCCAGGTTGAAGGCAAGCAGCGCCACAAGCCCCCGCCGGGCGGGCGGCGGCGCGAAGAGGGCGCAGGCGAAACGGTCGGCGTCGTGCCGGCGCGCTTCCTCGGCGCAGTGGTTATAGGCGTCGTCCAGCGCCACGATTGCGTGATCCGTTGAAGAGACTAATATCCCGGCCGCGGTCTACGTGCGGCGCAGGCCAAGAAACGGGGAGGTCGGCACATGATTTGTGCTGGCCAGCGCCGTGTATGCACAATATGTTGTCAGATACACCTTTCCAGGGGGTAAACATCGATATGGCGAAGATTCTTGAGAAATTGGGCTCCACGGTGGTGGCCGGCATCGTGCTGGCGATCATTCTGGTTGTCATTATGGTCATCTGGCACGGTCAAGGGCTTGCGCTCGATACCGGCTGGTGGGCCTTTGCGTTCCGCTGGCTGCACGTTCTCGCTGGCATCATGTGGATCGGCCACCTGTGGTATTTCAACTTCACACAGATCCCGACCATGCCGAAAATTCCGGCCGAACTGAAGCCGGGCGTCAGCAAGTTCATTGCGCCGGCCGCACTGTTCTGGTTCCGCTGGGGCGCGATGGTGACGATCGCTTCCGGCATTATCCTTGCGCTGCTGAACGGTTACTTCGTCGAAGCGGTCACGATCGGCCTGATCGACGGCGTGCCGAAGCACACGATGATCGGCATCGGCATGTGGCTGGGCACGATCATGTGGTTCAACGTCTGGTTCATCATCTGGCCGAACCAGCAGAAGGCGCTTGGCCTCGTGCCGGCGGACGACGCCACCAAGGCGAAGTCGGCCCGCACCGCCATGCTCTTCTCGCGGACCAACACGATGCTGTCGATCCCGATGCTCTATGCGATGGTGGCGGCCCAGAACATCTTCTGAGCCGTATCCTTCGGGACACAAAACGACTGCGGAAAGGGGCCTTCGGGCCCCTTTCTTTTTGTCTGCCGTATGGGTCGAGCCTGGGAAATGCGCCGCGGCTGGACGGCGTCAGCGAACCGCCACGAGCAACGCGGCAACGCGGCGGTCTTCCGCCATCAACACGTTATAGGTGCGGCAGGCCGCGCCCGTGTCCATCGGCTCGAGACCGATGCGGCGTTCGCGCAGCACGGCGCGAAGGGCGGACACGGGCATGGCTATGGACAAGCCCGTGCCAAACAGGACGAGTTCCACTGATGGTGTCGCGGCGAGGATTTCCTGCAGATGGTCCTGGGTGAGTGCTTCAGCCGACGCCAGGTCGATGGTCAGCGTGCGGTCGGGAAAGACCAGCACCGATCCCTCGAAGCGCTGGCCACTGATGCGGAAGCCACCATCACCATAACCGTTGATGACCTGGCGGCCCGCCGGGACGAGCGGGGAAACATCGGTGGCCAAGGAATGCCCCTCGCGCAGCCCGCTGCGTCAGATCGGCAGCGTGGCGGGCCGCACCTGGCGGAACCAGAACAGGACGATGATCCGCGACAGGGTCACGGCCGTGTACATCGAGGCAAGAAGGCCGATGGTCAGTGTCACCGCAAAGCCGCGAACCGGCCCGGAGCCGAACTGGTACAGCAGGATGGTGGCAATCAGCGTCGTGATGTTCGCGTCGAGAATGGCGGAGAGCGCGCGGCTGTAGCCTGCATCGATCGAGGCCAACGGCGACTTGCCCGCCCGCACTTCTTCCCGCATGCGCTCGAAGATCAGCACGTTCGCATCAACCGCCATGCCCATGGTGAGCACGATGCCGGCAATGCCCGGCAGGGTGAGCGTCGCCCCCATTGCCGATGTCGCGGCGAGAATCAGAAGGACATTGAAGAACAGGGCCAGATTGGCGAAGACGCCGAACAGCCCGTAGCAAGCGATCATGAAGATGACGACCAGCACCGCCGCGATGGCGAGCGACAGCATGCCGGCGCGAATCGAATCGGCGCCTAGGTCAGGACCGATCGTCCGCTCTTCAAGAATGTTCAAAGGCGCCGGCAGGGCGCCGGCACGCAGCAGAACCGAAAGATCGTTGGCTTCCTGGACGCTGAAGCCGCCCGAAATCTGACCCGAGCCACCAATGATGGCCTGGCGGATCACAGGGGCGCTGATCACCTTGCCATCGAGCACGATGGCGAAGGGCTTGCCGACATTGTCTGTCGTCACCTGGCCGAAGCGGCGACCACCGGCCGAATCAAATCGGAAATTCACAACAGCCTGGCCGGTTTGCTGGTCGAAGCCCGGCTGGGCGTCGACGAGATTCTCGCCGCTGACCATGATCTGGCGGCGAACCGCGATTTGCTGCGGACCGGCGCCGGTCCCGCCTGTCGCCCGCTCATCCGTTGGCAAAAGCTCGGAACCTGGCGCAACGGGCGCACCCGGTACCGCGGTGGTATCGACCAACCGGAAGGTCAGCTTGGCGGTCTGGCCCAGCAGGCGCTTGATCTGCTCGGGATCCTGCTCGCCAGGGAGCTGCACCAGGATGCGGTTTGCGCCCTGGCGCTGGATCGTAGGCTCCTTCGTGCCCGTTTCGTCCACGCGGCGGCGGACGATTTCAAGCGACTGCTCGACCGCGGCCGAGCGCCGGGCCTCGATCGCCTCGGGCGACAGGGTCAGGCGAGCCTGACCGTCTTCGGCGACTTCAACATTCACGTCGCGCGCCGAGGTGCCCAGCATCGCGTTGGTAATGGGCCGCGACAGCGGCCTCAACGCATCGCGGGTCTTCACCGCATCGGCCGTTTCGCGCAGACGGAAGCGCACGCTATCGCCATCGACGCCGAGGTTGGTATAGCCGATGCGCGCTTCACGCATCGCATTCCGCACCTCATCGAGCAAGCCTTCCAGCCGC
>CAXNFA010000089.1:0-6439 GCA_964201105.1 Alphaproteobacteria bacterium
CTTCGCCCGCATCAGCTTGTCGTCAGACCCCGCGGTGGCGATCACCGTTGCGCCCGCCAGCTTCGCCACCTGCACGCCGGCTGAACCGACGCCGCTGCCCGCTGCGTTGACCAGGCAGGTCTCGCCCGCCGACAGCTTGCCGACCGTGATCAGGGCTTCCCAGGCCGTGGCGAAGGGGACGTAGGCGGACACCGCCTGGTCATAGCTGAGCTTGTCGGGGATGCGGACAAGGTGATGGGCCTTCACCTTCACATATTCCGCATAGGTTCCCCATTGCGTGGCACCGAGAACGCCGAAATTGTGACAGATGTTTTCCATGCCGCGGATGCAGTTGGGACAGATGCCGCAGGCCAGGATGAAATGCGGGGCGACGCGATCGCCCTTCTTCCATTGCGTCACGCCGGGGCCGACCTCGGCCACGTCACCGGCCGCATCGACACCCATGATGTGCGGGAAATTCCCCTCCATCCCGGAAATGCCATTGCGAATGTCGATATCGACGTGATTCACGCCGGCGGCGCGCACCCGAACCAGCACGTCGCCCCGGCCAACCTTTGGGGTCGGAACATCCTGGTACTTCATCTGCTCCGGTCCACCGTTGCGGTGCAGGACAATCGCTTTCATGGGCATTCCCTCCTCTGGTCTGGTGCAAGTTCTTGCTGTTTGCGCGCAACGCCCCGTTCAGGGCTTGCGCACGGCATTCTCGATCCGCTGCAGGCGCGACAGCACCGCGGCGTTGAGATGATCGACCTTTTCGTGCAGGTGACTGATCTCAAGCTCGGACTTCATGTTGACCTCATACTCGACATCGGACCGGATGCGGTCCTTCTCCACCTGCCGGTTCTGCGATAGCAGCACGATGACCGAGAGGAAGATCGCCTCCAGCGAAACGCAAAGCGTGAGGAAACCGAAGGGGTAAGGATCGAAGCCGGCCTCGCCCGCAAATATGTTCCAGCCGATCCAAAGGCCGAACCACAAGAAATGCACGCCCAGAAAGGGGATCGAACCGGAAAAGGCCGCGATGGCGTCCGTCATACGCTCGATGACGGTGGCGCGTGTCTCGATCTCTTCGTTGACGTTGCGCGCCGCCATCTGCTGCAGCTGCTCGTCGGTCGCGCGCATGCGCCGCGCCATCACCGCCATGATGTCGAGCGCCGCATCCGGCCGGCGGCGCACGAAGCTCTTGAGATCCTGGCGCTCCAGCACCAGAACCGTCGAATCCGCCGTCGCCGTGGCCGTCGCCGTGCGCGGCCCCTCGTCGAGCAGCGAAAGCTCGCCGAAAATGTCACCCGCCCCCGCTGTCGTCAGCACCAGCGGCTGGCCCATCTTGTCCCGTACCGACAGTTCGATGGCGCCACTGGTCACGATATAGGTCTCATCACCCGGGTCGCCGTGATGGAACAGCACTGTGCCTCGGGAGAAACCCGCCTCGCGCATCACCGTGGCCAGCGCGCTGCGCTCGTCGGCATCCAGCAGCTGGAACATCGGCACCTGCGCGATCAGGGCTTCGCGCGAGGCAGCGGGGCTTGAATTGGACTCAGTTGCGTCGGTCATGACAGGGCAATCCAGGGCGGGCGATCGGGGACGGGGCGCAAGCCTCCCCTCCCCCGCTGATCGGAAGAAACTGTATAGTGCCTCGGTCGGCCGCCCAAGGCGCGTCGCGCGCCCATCAGATGGAAACAGGAGCACGGCATGTGGACCACCGGCCTTGGCTGGCAGGAAGTCGTCATCGGAGTCGGGGATCTTGACCGCTGGATCGACGCCTTCGGGCATCTGGGCGACTGGACCGTGCGCCATCGCGGCATGACTGATGCAGGCCTTGCCGCTGCATGGTCGCTGCCGAACGACACGCAACCGGAAGAGGCCGTTATCGGCCACCCCGCCGAACCCGACCGCTGGATCCGCCTGATCCGCTTCCACGGCATCGAGGCGCCACCGGCCCGTGCCACCGCCCAGGCCTGGGACACCGGCGGTCTGTTCTCCGTCCTGCTTCATTCCAACGACATTGCCGATGTGCTGCGCCGCGCCCAGAACCTGGGCTGGGGTTCGTTCAACGACATCGGATTGATGGAATTCGAGAATATGACCATGCGCAACGTGGTGTTGCGCGCGCCCGATGGCTGCAATTTCGGCATCTACGAGCCCCAGCCGCGCGGCACCGCCACGATCACGCGGCCGAAGCACCGCCTGTGCCCGCCCGTCACCGTGCAGCAGGTGCTGCGCGACCTGGGCCGCACGCGCGACTTCTTCCGCGACACGCTGGGCTGGACGCCGTGGTTCGACGGCGAGACGCGCCTCGCCATCAACCAGTTCGGCATGCCCGACAACTATGCCGGCAAGGTGCCGAAGAAGGTCGCCATCGTGCAGGCCGCGCCAGGGGCACCCGGGCAGATGGAGCTGATCCAGTGGACGATGTTCGAGGGGCGCGACCTGTCGGGCCGCGCCGCGTTGCCGCATCGGGGCAACATCGCGCTGCGCTGGATGGTGCCGGATCTTGCGCGCTGGTCAGGCCATGGCACGCCTGCCCGGGTCACGCTGGCACCCTTCGGCGAGGTCATGATGCTGCCCATCATGCTGCCCGAGGGCGGCCGCATCGAGCTGATCGCCCGCGCCTGACCGCTGTTGTGCGCGGGGCATGATGGCGTAGGCTTTCCGCCGCAGCCACCTTTACCCGGGAAGACACCGTGAAAGCCGCCCAACTGTTTGGCCCCGCCGACCTGCGTGTCGTCGACATCCCGATGCCCGAGCCCGGACCGGATGAAGCGATCATCCGGGTCGTCCGCTATGCGCCCTATGGCACCGATGTCGGCACCTTCCTCAACCGCGGCGGCCGCTATGGCAGCACCTATCCGTTCGGCATCGGCGCGGATTTCTCTGGCGTCGTCGAGTTGATCGGCGCCGACGTTCGCAACGTTGCGGTGGGCGACCGCGTCTCGGCGCTGGCGATGGATCACTGCGGCACCTGCCGCAATTGCCGCAAGGGCCTGAGCAACCTGTGCCTCGATTCGGCGCGCCTCAACGCACCGCGCCAGGTGTGCTGCCAGACCCACACGCTGGTGCGCGCCAACAAGCTTGCGCGCCTCCCGCAGGGCGTGAGTTTCGACGATGCGGCGATGCTGTCGGGCCTGGTCACCGTGATGAACGGGCTGGGGATGATCGACCCGGCCGTCGATGAAACGCTGGGCATTGTCGGGGCCGGCGCGATGGGCTGGTCGGCGATCGCCGCTGCCAAGGCCATGGGGCTGACAGTTACGGTTCTCGGCGGAGCGCGTAAACGGGCGCAGATTGCCCGCAGCCTGGGCGCCGACAAGCTTCTCGAAATATCGGCCTATGACGAAGATCTGGCCGCGCGGCTGAAGGCCGAGACGCCCGGCGGCCTGCCCTGCGTGATCGAGACCACGGCGACGGACTGGGGACTAAAGCAGGCCTTTGCAATTGCCGGGCTGGGCGGACGCATCGCGCTGCTGGGTGGCGGCCCGGCGCCGACCAGCGGCTGGGACCTGGTCGGCCGCCAGCTGACCGTGCATGGTGTGCGCGCCGGCCATCACCAGGAAATGGTGCTGGACCTGATCGCCGCCGGCAGGATCGACCTGAAGCCGACGATCACCCATCGCTTCGGCCTGGACGATGCACCCAAGGCCTTTGCGCTGCTGACCGGCGAAGACCCGGAAGCGGTCGGCCGCGTGATGATCGAGATCACCGACGCGGCCTGACCATCCGTTTCGTTACTGCGGAGTGCGGAACTGGTTGTGGCATGTGTTGCAGCCACCACCAACCGCCTGCATCGCCGCACCGATCTGTGCCTTGTCGCCCGCCTGTGTGGCGGCGAGCAGCTTGTCGGCCGACGCGGAGAAGTCGTTCGCGACCGTGGTGAAGGCCGCCTTGTTGCTCCAGATTTCAGGCTTTGCCCGGCTGTTCGCCTGGCTGCCTTCCGGAAACAGGCTCGCAATCGTCTTCGCCGTGGTGGCGACCTGCTCGGCCGAGCGCGTCGCAGCGGCCTGGTCGAAGGTATCCGCCCGCATGATCCGGGTCAGGTTGCCCATCGCCCCGCCCATGCCCTTCATCGCCGATTCGCGGTCGCCACGCGCATCCGCCAGCGCGGTCGCGGCCCCCAGACTGACCATCACACCAACAACACCCAAGAGACCGACAACACGCTTCATCTGATTTGCTCCACTTGCAGGGTTCTGCTGCGGCGGCACTAGACACAGTCACGATGACGGAATGCCAGTTCCGTCTTGTTGCACCGCATCAAGATTCTTTGACCGGACAACCAGAGAAAGGTCAGCGTCGTTGCCCCAATGCGCAGCGCGGCATTCGCGACTCGCTCGCAATACCGCAATCAAGACATTGATTTTCCTTGGAAAGGAGAGCCATGTGTCCACCACAGAGCCGCCCTGTGAATAACGCAAGGCACTGATTTCTAGACTGCGCGCCGCGTCGAGCCAGCCGGAAACCACGCCGCTTGGCGCGTCCCCGAAACAGCCTCTGGATTTCCATGTCTATCCCCACCGCCGCGGCTGCGACCGCGCACACCACCAACAGCCGCCACGCGAAACTCGTGCTTGGCGCCCTGGGCGTGGTCTACGGCGACATCGGCACCAGCCCGATCTACACGCTGCGCGAATGCCTGCTGCGCGTCGGCAGCGAAATGCCCGTCCAGGAAGCCGTCCTGGGGGTGTTGTCCCTGATGTTCTGGGCGCTCGTGTTCGTGGTGACACTGAAATACGTCATCATCATCATGCGCGCCGACAACCGGGGCGAAGGCGGCATCCTGTCCCTGCTCGCCCTTGCCCAGCGCACCATGGCGGACCGGCCGCGGGTCGCCGCCGCTGCCGTGCTGATCGGACTGACCGGTGCAGCGCTGTTCTTTGGTGACGCCGTCATCACCCCCGCCATATCGGTGCTCAGCGCCGTGGAAGGCATCGCCGTCGCGGCGCCGACCTTCGAGCCCTGGATCGTCCCCGTCGCCCTCGTGATCCTTGTCGTCCTCTTTGCCCTGCAGCCGCGCGGCACAGGGCAGCTTGGCCTGTTCTTCGGACCGGTGATCCTGATCTGGTTCACCGTGCTGGCGGTGCTGGGCGTCGTGGCGATCGTCGAAACGCCATCCGTGCTGGCGGCGCTTGACCCGAGCCGTGGCCTTTATGTCCTGCTCAACCACCCCAAGGTCGCGCTGCCGCTTCTTGGCACCGTCGTGCTCGTCTTCACCGGCGCCGAGGCGCTCTATGCCGACATGGGCCATTTCGGTCGCAAGCCAATCCGCCTCGCCTGGCTTGCCTTCGTCTTCCCGGCGCTGGCGCTGAACTATTTCGGCCAGGGCGCGTCCGTTATCGCCGACCCGGACAAGGCCAGCCAGCCCTTCTTCCTGCTGGCGCCGGCCTGGGGCCTCATTCCCCTGATCATCGTGACCACGGCCGCCACCATCATCGCGGCCCAGGCCACGATCTCCGGCGCCTTTTCGATGACCCAGCAGGCGATGCAGCTTGGCTATCTGCCGCGATTCCGCGTCGTCCACACATCGGAAACCGAAACCGGCCAGATCTACATCGCGCGGATCAACTGGCTGCTGCTTGCCGCCGTCATCTGGCTCGTGTTGGAATTCGGCTCATCGGGGGCGCTGGCCTCGGCCTATGGCATCGCGGTGACAGGCACCATGCTGTGCACCACGCTGCTGGGCCTTATCAACTATCGCCGCTTCGGCCTGTCCATTCCGGTCATCCTCGGGCTGATGGTCTGGTTCCTGTTCCTCGACATCGTCTTCCTGGGGTCCAACCTGCTCAAGGTCGCCGATGGGGGCTGGTTCCCGCTGACCGTCGGCGCCATCGTGCTCACGCTGATGCTGACCTGGCACAAGGGCCGCCGGCTGATCGTCCAGCAACAGGGCGAGGAAGGGCTGTCGGAAGAGCAGTTCCTCGGCCGCGTGCGCGACGGGCATCCGGAGCGCGTGCCAGGCACCGCCGTGTTCCTGACCGCCAGCGACAAGGGCATCCCGGCCGCACTGCTGCACAACCTGAAGCACAACCATGTGCTGCACATGCGGGTGCTGCTGCTGACGGTCGACTCGGACGAACACCCGCGCCTGCGCGAGGAAGAAAGGCTGAGCGTCACGCCGCTGCAGAAGGGCTTCTTCCGGGTCCACCTGCGCTATGGCTTCATGGAAACGCCGGACGTGCCGCGCGACCTTGAACTATTGCGGCGGCATGGCATCGCGGTGGACATGATGGACATGTCCTACTTCCTCAGCCGCGAGAATGTGGTGCGCGGCCGCCACCCTTTGCTGAGCGGCTGGCGGCGATGGGTGTTCGCCTTCCTGCAGCGCAACGCGGAAACGGCAGCGGACTATTTCCGCCTGCCACCCAACCGCGTGGTCGAACTGGGCTCGCAGATCGGCGTGTAGCCGCCGCGGACTGTTGCTAGAATCGGGCGGGCCAAATGTTGG
>CAXNFA010000090.1:0-6430 GCA_964201105.1 Alphaproteobacteria bacterium
CATTCACCAGCACAATTCGGGAGCCGAACTTGCTGGCCAGATCGCAGGCGACATCGACAGCTCGGCTGGCGGCCTCTGACCCGTCGGTCGGAACCACAATAGTTTTGAACACGGCAAGAACCTCCATTTCGACCTCTGTGTCTTTTTAACGACCTTGACGGTATCCCGTTCCCCGCGCGGAACCGCTTAGTCCCTGGGGGAGTTGGACAGAAAGTTACGCAAGAAGGGTTTGGCCATGTCACGAAGCGCTCATGAAATGCACGAGACCCGGGCCCTCGATCTGGGCGGGGTTGACGCGCGGCGGCCGTGCGCCGATACCGGGTCACTCGATGAGACGCGCACCGGTACCAAAGCTCGGTTGAGCCGCCAGTCGTTGCAATTCTTCCTCCTTGCGCTTGCGGCAGTTGCGATTGCGATCGGAGCCGTCGTGGCCGTGATCGGCCTCGACCGGCTGGTCTGAGAAGCGCCATGAACGCCACGCACATGCCCCGGCACTATCGGACCATTTGGTTGTCCGACATGCATCTCGGGGCGAAATCCAGCCAAACGGACAAGCTGCTTGCGTTCCTCAACGGCGTCCAATGCGAGACGCTCTACCTCGTCGGCGATATCGTCGATGGCTGGAAACTTGGCCGCGGGTGGCGCTGGACGGAAACGCAGACGGAAATCGTGCAGGACATCTTGCACCGCGCCCGGAGTGGCATCCGCGTTGTCCTGGTTCCGGGCAACCACGACCCGATGTTCCGCCATTTTTCCGGTCTCGCATTTTGCGGGCTGGAGATCAGGAACGAGGTTGTGCACGAGACGGCCGATGGTCGCCGGATGTGGGTGTTGCACGGCGATGATCACGATGGCCTGGGCCATCACCCACGCTGTCTTTCCCTGATGGCCGACGCGGCATATCAAGCTACCGTTTCTCTCAACCGGTTCATCAATGCATTCCGCAAGCGCATGGGGAAGCCCTATTGGTCGCTGCCCACCTATGTGAAGACCCATTTCCCCAAGTCTGCCCGTTTTATCCAGCGTTTCGAGGAGACGATTTCCGCCGAGGCCGCCAAACGGGGCTATGACGGCGTGGTGTGCGGTCACATCCACGTCGCCACAATGAAAACCATCAATGGCATTCAATACTGCAATGATGGGGACTGGGTCGAAAGCTGCACCTGTCTGGTTGAACACAGTGACGGCCGTCTGGAGTTGGTAGAGGCCGGCGCGGCATCCATGGTGGCCGCGCCCCGGTATGTCATGGTGTCCTGACGGAAACCTTTTCATGACCGCTGCGTTTGCCCCATAGCAATCTGGGCTATTCGGGGTGCCCCATGGATTTATCGAACGCAATGATCGATCTACAACCCGCGGACCTTTGCAATACTGTGGCGGAATTCAACGGCCGTGCCGCCAACCCCATGGTGTCGCTGCAATTCATTGCGATCAGCCGCAGTCTGCAACGCATCTTTGGCAAGATCGTGGAGCAACCCCTGCCGGAACGCCTTGTCGATTTGATCGAGCAAGTCGAGCGCGTCGGCCAGAAACGTAAATAGCTGTTCCTTGCCGACCATCACTGAAAGGGTGTGGGCCCTGATGGAGTCCATTCGCACCTGCATGTTCGTCACCCATGATGCAGGCAGAATTCGGGCGCGCCCCATGGCAGCGATACCCGACCGGGCCGAGAATTCAGTATGGTTCTTCACCGCCCGGACCTCCGCGAAGCCGGAGGAACTGAGCGGCGATCAGCGTTGCTGCCTCATGCTCCACCACACGGATGGCGGCGTGTTCCTGTCGCTATCGGGTGGGACGCGGCTGTCACGGGACACCGAGCTGATGCGACGCAAATGGGATCGCGAGGCTGAACTGTGGTTTCCCAAGGGACCTTGCCATCCTGACGTGATGCTGCTGCACTTCGTGCCGGAAGCCGCCGAATACTGGATCCGCCCGGGCGATTTTGACAGCGTGGCCCGTGAGGTTCGCGCAGCGCGGGCCGAGGGGCGTGAACCCCGTATCGGCGAAAACGCCAGAATCAACTTCTGACAGTAGAATAAGGGCGCCCCAGCCGAAGCTGAGGCGCCCAGCAGCCTGTCGGCTTAGTTGGATGCGCGGGTGGTTTTTCCTGTTGTGCTGGTGCCACCCGAGGTCTGGCTTGAGCTGGACGTGCCAAAGCTGGCCGTGTTGGAACCGGCCTGGAAGCCTGTTTCCTGCTTGGCCGCTTCCTTCACACGCAGATTGTTCTGCACATGCTTCACGCCGGAGATGCGATCGGCGAGGTCTTCTGCCTCGCGCTTGCAGCTCCGCGAATTCACCGTGCCAGAGAGCGTAACCTCGCCCTCCCGAACCATGATCTCGATGCCACTGGCATCCAGGATCGACGATTCGGTCAGACAATCGTTCACATCCTCCTGGATGCGCTGGTCTGACCGCTGGTACCCTTTTGGCCCCTGTCCCCGGAAGCTGCCCTCGGATTGCTTCTGCCAACTTCCGTAGTTGCCCTGATCGGGCATCTGTGAGTGATCGGGACGCCCGGTGCTGCCGTAGTCTTCACGCCAGGGGGCGTTGCTGTGCCGGCCGTAGCCAGGCGACACGCCTTGCCAGTGGCGGTCGTGCCAGTCGCCGTGTGCAGCCCATCCGGTGTCCTGGCCGCCGCTTTGTTGACCATATCCGCGGGAGGTGCCGTATCCCGGCTCGTAGTTCCCGGTCTGGCTGCCAACCTCGGCTTCATGGCGCCGCTGCCGGTAACCGGCTCTTCGCGACGCCTCGTAGCTCTGGCCCTTGTCGCCTTCTTCCTGGCCGAAGCCGCTCTGCTGTTGGCGGCGATAGTCATCATAGCCGCGATCTTCGGGCCAGCCACCGCGAGAGGGCCGCAGGTCACGTTGGTTTGTCGAGTCGCCAAATGGTTGGCGGTACGCGCCGCTCGATCCACCGGACTGATGACGGCGCGATGACTCCTCATGGGTTCCGTGTTCGCTGTCTCGATTTCGGGTCGTGGAGCGCTCGTCTTCCTGGTCGCGCTGCCAGGCTCGATCATCGCCATAGTGTCGTGTCGGACTCATGCGTGCTTCCTTTCGAGGGCGTGTCTTCCCGGTTGTAGATGGGACCGCGTTTGCCGATGCGGCCACCTCAGGACAACACGCCGCGTGAAATTTGGTTCCTTCCGTCCTTGCTTGCTCTTTGTGGCAAGGCCCTACCGCGTCGCTGTAGCAAAGGTTGGCAACCTTCCGCTGACAGGAACACCCGGCAATGCCTCGCGTTCATGCTGCAGGTGATGAAACGGAGTACCATGATGAGGGGAAATCATCGCGCAATGACCGCCGGCCTCGTCAGGCTGATGACTGCGGCAGGTGCAGCTGCTGCCACTGACAGCAACCGACTCAAGAGCCGAGCTATCGCGGGAGCGGCAACCACTGGCGCAAGCGGCAATGTGTTTGGCACCATTGATAGCGACGAACTGATTGGCGCCAACCTCCGCGATGGTCGCGGCGAAAGCACCGGCGAGATTGGTGGCTTTCTCGTGAACAAGGCCAGTGGACCTGTGGGAGTCATCGTAGATGTCCGCGGATTGCTGGTCCTCGGTGCGCGCCAGATTGTCGTGCCGCTGGACCACATCACCCTCGCCGACAGTCGCGTTCTGCTTTCCGCGGTGCCGAAGCAGAAACTTGAACGCTTCAAGCCAAATTCATCAACGCTTCGCTGAACCGGCAGGCGAGCCTCGGCACGCCTGCTCTTCACCTGGTAGTAGTTATGCAAGCGCAACGCCTGGTTAGTGGTCTTCTTATGCAGCATTGGAGTGCCCTGCGCGCCTTTGCCCTTTCGCTGACCACCAATGTCGAGGATGCGGAGGATCTGGTTCATGATACGGCGGTGCGGGCGCTGCGGTCGGCGGCGACCTTCCAGCCCGGGACCAACTTCCAAGCCTGGATTTTCACCATCCAGCGCAACCGCTTCCTCAACGCCTATTGCCGTCGCCCGCGCCTGTTCCGCACGCTGACAGACGCGGTCATCGAGTGGCTGTCCGTTCCCCCCAATCAGGAAGCGCGTGTTGCGCTGGCCGACACGGCCGCGGCCATACAGCGTCTGCCCCGGACGCAGCGGCGGGCCTTGCTGATGGTGGCGGCCGACGGCATGAAGTATGACGAGGCCGCGCGCCGCTGCGGCTGTTCGGTCGGAACTGTGAAAAGTCGGGTGGCGCGGGCACGCAAGGAGCTGTTGCGGCGCAACACCTATACGTCAGTCCCCGACCGCTTGAGCTGAAGTCGCGAGCATTCTGGGTTGGCGTCGCCAGTCCTTCTGGTATGTTTCTTTCTTCACCGGAGGACTCATTGTGACAGGCCGATCTGCCCAGGATTGGAACAAGCCGCCCGCGTTGCCCGCCAGCCATTTCACCGACGGCCGAATTTATCGCGATGATGCGATTTTCGCCGAGGAACAAGCGCGTATCTTCTCGAAGGTCTGGAAGATTGCCTGCCACGAGAGCGAGATTCCAAACCCGGGTGACTTTCGCACGGTCGAGCAGGCCGGCGTACCGCTGGTTGTGGTGCGAGGCGAGGATGCGGCGGTCCGCACCTTTGTCAACGTCTGTTCCCACAGGGGCGCGCGAATCGTCCATGAAGCGAGCGGGAACGCGAAGCGTTTCACCTGTTTTTACCATCTCTGGGGCTATGACTTGCGGGGCGCCTGTGTCGCCATTCCGCGCCCCGACGCCTACGAGGCTGCGGGGCTGGACAAATCGAAGCTCGGCCTCCGCGCCGTTCGCACCGAGACCCGCCTTGGTCTGGTCTTCATCAACCTCGACGACAACGCGACGCCGCTTGCCGAGTATCTGGGCGATGCGCTGGAGGCGTTTGAAGAAGTGCTCGCCATTAATGACCTGCAGGTCTTCACCTACCAGCATGCGACCGTTGAGGCAAACTGGAAGGAATGGCAAGAGACCAACCTGGATCTGTATCACGAGTACATGCATGTCGCGTTGCGCCGCACCCAGACCAATCCGGCTGCGATGGCGGAGCGCGAACTGATTGTCTACCCGAATGGCCACATCCGCGGCGGCGGCGCCGGATACAAGGCAAATTACAAGGACTACAAGGGTTGGGAGGGGCGCAGCGACTCGCATGCGCTCAAGGGGCTGACCGCCGCCGACTTTCGCTTCACCCATCTCTTTCCGAACTCGGCGATGAATGCGCGAGGAACAGTGATGCGCATTTCAACCTTCACGCCCCTCAGCACGCACCGCACCCGCATCGAATGGCGCGGCCTGGGACCAAAGGGGCAGTCGGCCGAGGACTGGAAGCTGCGCAGCAAGCATTACGCCCAATACTGGGGCCCCTTCGGCCGCAACGTGCCGGAAGACCTGTTGGCCGCTGAATTGTGCGAATGGAATTTTCGCAATGGCGCTGCAAAATACCAACTCCTGGCGCGGGAAGAAGGCATGCGGGGCCAGGACGACGGCTTCCTCCGCGCCTTCTACGCGCAATGGGGTCGAATGATGGGTCGCACGGCGTCCGATCCCTTTGGCGACAGCAAGAAGAACGGGTAGTCATGTCGGCCGAGATTGTTCGTGGCGTCATCCATCGCGCCTGCCGCCTGCTGGATGCGGAGGACTGGGACAACTTCCTGGCGATTTGTGCGCCGGGCTTCGCCTATCAGGTCGTCGCCCACAGTCCCGAGATTCGCCGGGACATGATCTGGTTCGATCAGGACAAGGACGGGCTGAAGGCGCTTTTCGAGATGGTGCCGCAGCACCTTCGTCGCATCGGAACACTGCTGCGCCATGTCTCGGTGGGCGAGATCGAGCGGCAGGCGGACGGCGCCTGGCTGGCCATCAGCACCTTCCAGTGCTTTCACACCGACCAGGATGGGCGGACCCATCTCCTGGCGGTCGGCCGCTATGAGGACCGCCTGTCCATCGACGGTAGCCCGTTGCTGCTGAGCCGGACGACGCGGCTCGAGACACGCGACCTGGGCGTGGGATCGCACGTCCCACTTTAGCTTCCGGCACCACTGGGGACCGAAACAGCGCTCGCCGCGCCGTCTCTCGCTGCCCTGTCGTTCCACATCCCCGTGGTGGCTCAGTCCGACGCTTGCAGTCGCGGTCTGCCCGTTGTTGCCGGGCGCTGCTCATTTCCGAGAATAGACCGCTTTAACGCCCCGTTAATCCAGGCTGGCGCAAGCTCGACCGTGCGAATTCCCCATGAAGCGGCAGAAAGCCGCTCACCCCCAATCTGGCGGCGGGCACGGCATGTCTCTGTCTTCGAGAAAAATCTCCCTCCTGGTCCTGGCGGCTAACGCCGTGTTCTTCGGTACGGCGCCGGCAATGGCTCAGTCCAAGGTCAGCACCTACAGCGCCCAGGTGATCGTGCAAAACGCGTTCACCATCACGGAGACCACGCCGCTCAACCTGGGCACCATCGCTGCGGTCTCGTCAAACACCGCCGGCACGCAG
>CAXNFA010000091.1:0-6424 GCA_964201105.1 Alphaproteobacteria bacterium
TCTCTGCTGCGGCTCGGCCGGCAGTTACAACATCCTGCAGCCGGACATCGCCCGCACGCTGGGGGTGCGCAAGGCGGCGAATCTCGACCGCCTGCGGCCCGATGTCATCGCCACCGGCAATGTCGGCTGCATCACCCAGCTCGCCACCGTTACCGGCACGCCGGTGGTGCACACGGTGGAACTGCTCGACTGGGCAACGGGAGGGCCGAAGCCCGGCGCACTGCTTTAAGGGGGGGAACCATGTCTGCGATCACGACCGGGAATGCCCAGCAATATGCCGACAGCCAGAAGCTGGCGGCGCGCGCCCGTCTCAACAGCGAATACACGATCGCGGAAACGCCCTGGTTTCCCTGGGTGGTGAAGAAGCTGCCGCTTGCTCCGGGCCAGCGTGTCCTCGACATCGGCTGCGGGCCGGGCTGGTTCTGGGCCGCCACGGCGAAGTCGCTGCCGGAGAAACTCGACCTGACGCTCGCCGATCAATCCGCCGGCATGGTGCAGGAAGCGCTGGATCGCTGCCGGCCCTTGCCCTTCGGCGCGGTCCAGGGCCAGCAGGCCGACGCCACGGCGCTGCCTTTTCCGGATGGCAGCTTCGACATTGTCGTCGCCATGCACATGCTCTACCACCTGAAGGACCAGGCGGCGGGCATTGCCGAAATGGCGCGTGTGCTGAAGCCGGGCGGCGTGCTGGCGGTAACGACCAATGGCGCCGGCAACATGCGCAACATGTATGCGCTGACCACCTTGTTCGGCAGCCCGCCGCAGGATCCTGCCGGCGTTGCCTTTGGCTATGACGCGGCTGAGCGGCTGATGGGCGCGCGCTTTGGCAATGTGATGATGGAAGAGCATCCGTCGCGCATGCGCGTGACCGAGCCAGAGGACGTGTTCCTCGCGCTCACCTCCTATCCGCCGGGCGATGGTGCCAGCGAATCCCAGCTTGCCGCGTTCCGCGCCACCATTGCGCAGGCCTTCCGCGACGGGAATGGCGTGCTGGAGGTCGCGAAGGAAAGCGCGCTGTTTCTCAGCCGGAAATAGCGGTCTCAGTCCAGCGCGAAGACCAGCGCCTTGAGGTAGACGGACTGCGGCAGCAGCGGGTGTTCCGGGTGGTCGGGCGCGGCGCCCGCGCTGCGCAGGATGCGGCCTGTGCGGCGGGCGGCGTGCAGCGACTGCGCCACCTCGCCATGGAAGCGCGCCGCTTCCACATTGTGCGAGCAGGAGGCGATGAAGAGATAGCCGCCCGGAGCCACCAGCGGGGCGGCCAGCCGCACCAGCTTGCGATAGCCCTGGATGCCGGCGGCGAAATCCTTCTTCGCCTTGACGAAGGCGGGCGGGTCGCAGATCACGACGTCGAATTCGCGGCTCTCGCGGCCCAGCGCATCCAGCGTGTCGAACACCTCGCCACGGGTGAAGTGGCAGCGGTCGGCAAAGCCATTCTCCTCCGCCGTCTGCGCGGCAAGGGCGAGCGAGGGCTCGGACCGGTCGATGCAGGTGACGTCGCTGGCGCCCGCCCTGGCTGCGGCGAGGCCGAAGCCGCCGAGATAGGTATAGGCATCCAGCACGCGCTTGCCGGACGACAGGCGCGCCATGAAGGCGCGGTTGTCCCGCTGGTCGAAGAACCAGCCGGTCTTCTGCCCGCCGACCAGGTCAGCCTGATAGCGCACGCCATTCTCGATCACCGTCACCGGGCCGTCGATGGCCTCGCCGATGACCTCGGTGTGCAGCGGCAGGCCTTCCTGGGCGCGGGCGCCGGTGTCGTTGCGCAGGATGATGGAGCGGGGCTTCAGCACCTCCATCAGCGCGGCGCGCAGCGGTTCGGCCAGCAGTTCCATGCCCGCCGTGTTGGTCTGCACGCTCAAGACGTCGCCGAAGCGGTCGACGATCAGGCCGGGCAGGCCATCGGCCTCGGCATGGACCAGCCGGTAGTAAGGCTCGGGGAACAGCGCATCGCGCGTTGCCAGCGCCCGGGCGATCTTGCCGGCCAGGAACCCGGCGTCGATCACCGCGTCGCCCTCCTGCGACAGGAAGCGGGCGGCGATCAGGTTGTGCGGGTTGAAGGTGGCGGTGCCGAGATCCTCGTTGTGCGCGGTCATCACGCGTACGACCGTGCCGGGCGGCAGGGCCTTGGCCGCCGCGTTCATCTCGATCTCGTTGGAATAGACCCAGGGGTGGCCGGTGCGCACGCGCTTGTGGTGGCCGGGCAGGATGCGGATCGTCGGGCGGGTCTGGGTCATGGGCGGCTCTATAGAGCAATTTCGCCCCAAGCCGAAATCGCGCCATTTCCGGCCAAGGCGCGCCTGCGATGGACGCTTCCCGCCCGCCGGGCGTATGATTCCGCCCATGTCCGGCCGCCTGACTGCTGTTTTGCTGATCTTGCTGGGGTTTGCCATGGCTGCAAACGACGCCACCGCCCGTCAGGACGACAAGCGCCTCGATGCGCTGTTCGAGCGCCTGCAGCGCACGGCGGACGCGCAGGAAGCGCGCATGATCGAAGGCCTGATCTGGTCGATCTGGTTCCGCTCCGGCGATGCAACGCGCGACCGCCTTCTCGAACGTGGCAACGAGGCGATGAATGCCGGCAAGCTGAACGACGCGCTCGCCCAGTTCAACGCGGTGATCGAGGCCGATCCGAAACTGGCGGAAGCCTGGAACCGCCGCGCCACGCTCAACTTCATGCTTGGCAATCTCGACGCATCGGTGCGCGACATCGAGCGCACGCTGGCGCTGGAGCCACGCCATTTCGGCGCGCTGTCCGGTCTGGGCATGATCTACGCCCAGCGCGAGCAGTATGAAGCGGCCGTCAAGGCCTTCGAGCGCGGCCTCAAGGTCAATCCCCACATGCCGGGGGCGCGGCAAACCATTCAGGACCTGCGCAAGCGCATCGGTCAGGATATCTGACACCACACAAGGGAAGTCCCATGACCGCAATGCCTTTGAGGCCGGAGCGCAAGGCCGCGATGCGCGGCGGCGCCATCACCAGCACCAATTTCGGCCTGTCGGCGGAGCATGTCGCGCTGCTCGACCAGATGACGCGCGCGGCGCGGGCGGAATTCGCCGGCGACAGCGAGCGCATGGACAAGGACAAGTGGTGGCCGGAAGACGGGTTCAAACGGCTCGCCAAGCTCGGCATCCTCGGCGCCAGCGTGCCGGAGGAGCATGGCGGCGCCGGGCTTGATCTCTTCTCCGCCGGCCTGGTCGGCCAGGCGCTCGGCCGCGTGGAAGCGTCGGTCGCGACCAGCTGGCAAAGCCATGACAATCTCTGCGTCAACAATATCTACCGCAACGCCAACGAAGCGCAGCGCAGCAAGTATCTGCCCGGCCTGTGCGACGGATCGAAGGTCGGCGCCATCGGCATGACCGAGCCGACCGGCGGCTCGGATGCGCTTGGCGGCATGAAGGCGACGGCGCGGCGCGACGGCGACCACTACATCCTGAATGGCACCAAGATCTACATCACCAACGGCCCCATCGCCGATGTCGTGCTGGTCTATGCCAAGACGGCGCCGGAGCGCGGCAACAAGGGCATCTCCGCCTTCATCGTGGAGAACACCTTCCCCGGCTATTCGCGCAGCGCGCCCTTCGACAAGATGGGCATTCGCGGCAGCCCGACCGGGCAATTGTTCTTCGACGACTGCCGGGTGCCGGCGGCGAATCTGCTGGGCGAGGAAAACGGCGGCGTCGCGGTGATGATGTCGGGCCTCGACATCGAGCGCGCCTTTGCCTCGATGGCGGTGATTGGCATTGCCGAACGCGCGCTGGAGCTTTCCATCGACTATGCGAAGACGCGCCAGCAATTCGGCAAGCCGATCGGCGACTTCCAGATGGTGCAGTCGAAGCTTGCCGAAATGTATGTCGAGCTCGAGGCGATGAAGCTGCTGTGCTATCGCGCGCTCGCCGAATGCAACGACCTTGCGGAAGGCGAGGGCGGGCGGGGAGAGATCCACGCGCTGACGGCGGCGGCCTTCATGAAGGCGGGCGAGACCTGCATGAAGATCACCGACGAGGCGGTGCAGATCCATGGCGGCGCCGGCTATATGCGCGACATCGAGGTCAACCGCCTTTATCGCGCGGCGAAGATCCAGGAGATCGGCGGTGGCACCAAGGAGATCCGCCGCGTCATCATCGCGAAGGAGCTGCTTCGCCGTTGATCTCCATCGGCCGGGCATGGGTTTCGCGCAGCAGCAGGCCGGCCAGGATGGCGATGCCCATGCCGACGGCGAAGGTCAGGAAAGCACCGCGATAGGTGGCGAGGTCATAGACGCGCACGCCCTCGCGCATCGTGCCGTCCCAGCCGAGGTCGAGCAGGAAGCCGATGAAGGGCAGCATCAGCGCCGAGGCGCCCATCCCGGCGGTGTTGATGATGCCCATGGCAAGGCCCGACACTTCGGGCCGGTTGCTCTCGCGCGTGATCGCGAAGTTGATGATCGACACACCGCTGAACAACCCACCGACGAAGAGCAGCACGCGCAGCGCGGTCAGTGGCAGGTCCGGGATGCCCAGGATGGCCGACCACACGGCCAGCAGGATGACCGGGCCGCTCAGCATCACGCTTTTCCGCCGCTTCAGGCTGTCGGAAACCCAGCCAGCAATCGGCCCGCCAATGCCCCAGCCGATCAGCATCAGCGACATGGTGGCGCCCGCCGCAGGCCGCGACAGGCCATAGGCCTCCATCACATAGGGCACGCCCCACAGTCCGGCAAAGGCCGCCATCGGCGTCACCATGAAGATGGTGTAGACGCTGACCATCCAGGTGTTGCGCACCTGCGCAACCATCTTCAAACCCTGCAGCACGCCGGTGCGCGCCACCGTCTTGGGCGCGTGGGCGGGTGACTGGCGCAGCAGCAGCATCATGCCCAGCGCGACCAGGCCAATGAAGCCGGCACTCCACAGGATCGCGGTGCGCCAGCCCACCACTTCGATCAGCGCGGCGAGCGGCGCCTGGCCCAGCGCGGCGCCGCTCAGGCCGACCAGCAGGGTGAGACCGCTGACCATGGCGAAGCGCTGCGGCGGCAGCCACAGCACCGCGAGCGTCAGTGCGCCCACCCAGGAGACGCTGGAACCGGCGCCGATCAGGAAGCGGCCGAAGGCGGCCATTTCCAGTGATTGCGTCGTGCTGAAGACGGCGGCGCCCACGGCGCTCAGCACCGCCGCGCCGATCATCAGCCGGCCGGGCCCGATGCGGTCGATCATCAGGCCGAGCGGAATCTGCAGCAGCGCGTAAGGGTAGAAATAGAAGGCCGACAGGTTGCCGAGGCTTGCCGCCGTCACGCCGAACTCGCGCATCAGCGAATCGGTCATCACGCTGGGCGACACGCGCTGGAAATAGGCAAACAGGTAGAAGGCCGCGCCCAGGCCCCAGATGGCCCAGCCCAACCGCACGGCGTGCCGCGCGGGCGTCATGGCGGCGGGGTTGCGGGCAATTCTTCGCGCATGCGCCCGCTGCCTCGCTGGGAAATGATGATGCCGACCAGCACGACGACGGCGCCCGCCGCCTGCAGCGGGCCCGGCGTCTCGCTCAGGAACAGCGTGGCCCAGATGATGGAGAACACCGGCTGGCACATCAGGGCGACGGAGGAGAAGGATGCGGGCAGGTGGGCGAGCGCATAGGCAATCAGGCCTTGTCCGAAGACATGCGCGCCCCAGGCAAGTGCCAGCAGCAGCAGCCAGCCGAAGGTGGTGGCCGCCAGCATCGTGTCCCCGGTCAGCACCGCGGCGGGAAACAGGAACAGGCCGGCGGCGCCCGTCGACCAGGTCATGATGGTCAGCGTCGCGACGCGGCCGCGCACATGCTTGATCGCCAGCACATAGCCGGCGAAGAAGACGGCGGCGACGATGGAAAGCCCGTCGCCCAGAAGGTTGGTGCCGCCAACCTCCAGGCTGGCGCCCGCCAGCATCGCGGCGCCGCTCAGCGCCACGAACAGGCCGACCACGAACAGGCCGGTGATGCGCTCGCGCAGGAAAAGCCAGGCGCCCAGCGTGACGAAGGCGGGCGCGGTGTTGCCGATCAGCGTGGCGTTGGCGATGGTCGTCAGGTTGATCGCCCAGTGCCACACGCCAATGTCGCCGGCGAAGCAGAAGCCGGCGAAGCACAGCCAGAAGGTGTCGCGCGCCGTCATCGGCACGCGCGCCGCCTTGGTCGGGCGCGAGACGGCCAGCATCAGCAGCAGGACGGGCAGGGCGAAGCCCATGCGATAGGCGGCGGTGGCCACCGGCCCCGTCTCGCTCAGCCGCACGATGATCGGCCCCCAGGAGGTCGCCAGCCCGCCGACGATCAGGCACAGCAGCGCCAGGCGCGCAGCTTTCCCCATGGGCGGCGCGGCCATGCGGCGCGAAGCCTGGACGGCGGATCCTTCTGACATGGCGGCCAGTGTATGGTGCGTTGGCCAGCCCGGATAGCGCCGGATAGCCATTGCGTCCTGCGCCGCGCGCA
>CAXNFA010000092.1:0-6414 GCA_964201105.1 Alphaproteobacteria bacterium
TTCTGGGCGGGCGGCGCGGCCAGTGTATACACGGGGTGTTCGTAATCGAAGGCGGTGATCACGCTGTCGCGCGCCGGGTCGCGCCACGGATTGAGCGAGACGAAGAGCGGCAGTGACGGATCGAGGTTCTGCAGCTTGTTCATCCAGTAGGTCAGCGCCACGCCACGCCCGGCCGGCTGGTCGCGCCGCGCCTCGAAATTCCAGCTCGACCAGGCCGCGCGGCGCCTCGGCATCAGGCTTGCGTCGGTGTGCAGGATGGCGCGGCTTTGCGCATAGGTGAAGGCACCTAGCGCCGCGCGCTCGCCGGCGCTGGCGTCGTCCAGCATGCGCAGGGTCTGGTCGGCATGGCTGGCGCAGACGACATGATCGAACTGCGCCTGCCCGCCATTCTTCAGGTGCAGGGTGACACCATCGGCAGCACGGACGATCTGCGCCACGGGCGCATTGAGCATCAGCGTGCCGGAGAAGTCGGCCAGCAAGCGGCGCACATACTCGCGGCTGCCGCCCGTCACCGTGCGCCAGCGCGGCCGCCGGGTGAAGCGCAGCAGGCCATGCTCGTCATAGAAGCGGATGAATTCGTCGGCGGGAAATTCGCCGACGCGGTCGACCGGCGTCGACCAGATCGCTGCCGCCATCGGCAGCAGGTGATAGTGGCGATAGGTGTCGGAATAGCCGCCGCGCGCCAGCAACGCGCCGATGGTGAGGTCGCCGGGGACGCCACGCCGCTGCAGCGCCAGCGCCTCGCGGTAGAAGCGCGGAATCTCCCACAGCATGCGCAGGACATGCGGACGCAGCAGGTTGCTGGGCTGGGCAAAGGGCGCAAAGGGCAGCGAGCTTGCATATTCGAAGCGGCCGTCGTCGAGCGACAGCGCGAAGGACATGTTGGTCGGCTCGCTCGGCACCTGCAGCCGGTCGAAGAGGTGCAGCAGGTTCGGATAGTTGATGTCGTTGAAGACGATGAAGCCGGTGTCGACGACGACGCGGCGGCCCTGCACCTCGGCTTCCACCGTGTTGCTGTGGCCGCCGGGATAGCCGTTCGCCTCGAACAGCGTGACCTGGTGACGCTTCGACAGCAGCCAGGCGGCGCCAAGGCCGGCCACGCCCGTACCGACGACGGCGATGCGCTGGCCGGCGGGCAGAGTTGGGGCGGTGGCTTGGTTCGCTTCCGTCATGGGGTTTTTTTTGGCCGGGATTTCGCGCGCCATCAAGGGCGTGGCGCAACACCTGTCCGGTTCAGGCAGTTCAACCCGGGAAAAGACCCCGCGGTTGCAGAAGGGCCCGGCCTGACAGCCGGGCTCTTGAGTCACTAGAAGCGGCGGACGTCCTTGCCGCGCTCCATGATGCGCTTGTTGACCGTTCCGGCGCGCAGGCGGCGGGCGAAGCCGTCCACCACCGCTTCCGGGCTGGTTTCACCACAGGAGAAGACATCGACGGCGATGTAGCCGTATTCCGGGTAGCTGTGGAAGGCGGCATGCGATTCCGACAGGATGATGATACCGGTCACGCCGGATTCCTCGCCCGGGAACTTGATGCTCTTCTCGCCCAGGATGTTGAAGCGTGCATCGCGCAGCGCCTCGTCCAGGGCCTTCATCAGGAATTTCTCATCCGCGAGGATCTTGGGGTCGACGTCCTGGAAATCACCAATGACGTGCAGACCGATGTCAGCGACCAACGGCTCCGGCGACTGTGCCAAAGACAGCATTCTCTCATCCTCCAGATAAGCGCCGGGACACGACGCACCAAAACTGGCCACTGAACGGAGTGACCACCGTTTTCAAGTGTGCCGGTCCCAAATAGAAGGATGGGCCGGGTCCTAGGGGCGGGGTTGAGCCCGCCGCCGCCGGGCGCCACACGAAGTGTCGTCCAACGAGTTCGCGAAATAAGACCTGCAGCCCCCCCATGCAATAGAAAAGTGACCCCGAGGGCCTAAAAAAAAGTCCGGCGTGATGCAACGCACAGCACGGACGGCCTTTTCAACCGCCCCGCTGGACTGCCGCGAAGGCGCGCAAGTCGGCAAACAGCGCGTCGCTGGTGACAATGCGCGGCACTTTGTTCTGCCCGCCAAGCTTGCCGCGCTGCTTCATCCAGGCGGCAAAACCGCCCGGCGGCATGGCCAGCAATTCGGGCGCACGCAGTCCAAATCCGTCGCTGCGGTGGGCACGGTAATCGGCATTCGCAGCCTGGAGGCTCCGATCCACCTCGGCGGTGAAGCGGGCGCTGGACACGTCATCCGGTACACCGCCTTCAAACTCCACCACATATAGGTGCCCACCGACGTCGCCCGCGACGGTCGGGAACACCGCGCCGACCGAAAAATCCGTTACCGCAGCGCCAATCGCCAAGGCCGCTGCCGCCACCGCCTGCTCGACCTCAAGGTCGATCACATGCTCGCCAAAGGCCGACAGCATGTAGGAGGTGCGGCCGGTCACGATCAGGCGCGGCGGCGCGGTTTCGACGAAGCGCACGGTGTCGCCGATGACATAGGCCCACAGACCGGCGCAGGTGGTGAGCACGATGGCGTAGTCGATGCCAGCCTCCACCGTCGCAAGCCAGTGGCGCGTCGGGTTGGGTCTGTCCAGCTCGGCCAGCGGGACGAATTCGTAGAAGAGGCCGATGTCGAGGGTCAGGCGCAGGCCCTCGGCCCCAGGTCGGTCGGCAAAAGCGATGAAGCCTTCGCTGGCCGGATAAACCTCCCTCCTCTCCGCCCGGCTGCCGGCCAGCAACGCATCAAAGCGCTGGCGGTACGGGGCGAAGCTGACGCCGCCGTGGATCAGCAACTCGAGGTCCGGAAACAGCGCCGCGAGCCGGCCCGCGCTTTCGGGGCGCAATGCGGCAAGGCGGTCGAAAAAGATCAGCAGCCAGCTTGGCGTGCCGCCGATGAGGCGCAGGTCGGCCTCCAGCGCCGCCGGCGCCAGTTTCTCCACCTTCTCTTCCCAGTCAGCGATCAGGGCAAGGTCGGCGGGTGGAAAGGCACGCGACTGCGCCCAGCGCGGCATTTCCTTCACCGCGATGCCGCTGAGGTCGCCGCTGAAGATGCCAGGCGCTTCCTGCACCACATCTGTGCTGCCGCCGAGCATGAAGCTGCGCCCGGCGAACAGCTTGCTGTCGGGCCGGTCGCGCATGAAATGCGCCAGCAGGTCGGCGCCGGCGCGCTGGTTGCTGCGCATCATGGCGTGCGACAGCGGGATATATTTGGTGATGCCCGTACTGGTGCCCGACGACAGCGCGAAATAGGGAATCGTGCCGGGCCATGTGACGTCGGTCAGGCGCGGAAAGGACGGTTGCCACCAGTCGCGCCAGAAATCGTCATAGCGGCGCAGCGGCACCGCGCGCTGGTAATCCGCCACGGTGCGCAGCAGGGAAAAGTCATGCGCCCGGCCGAAACGGGTGGTTGCGGCGCGCCGGAGCAGACGGCGCAGCACGCGCTCCTGCGTCGCGACCGGATCAAGACGGTCGATCCGGGCAAGCCGCCGCTTCGCATAGAGGCGGAAGAGCGGCGTGGCGTCGAGCATCGCGGCCTAGGGCGCCAGGATGGTGATGTGCCGGAAGCTGGCGCGCACGCTTTCCGGCTTCATCGGTAGCTGCACATAAGTGCCATCGCGCCACAGCGCCGACTGGTCGCTGAAGGCCGCGCTGTTGAACCAGCCGTCCTGGCCGCCCAGCAGCGTGAAGAAATTCGCGTCCGGGTCGGCCATGTCGGAAACGTGGCGTGCGTTGGAGCCGTAGCGGGTGAGATGGCGCTGGTCGGTCAGGTCATGCGCCGTCTTCATCAGCGTGTTGCTGCTGCCGCCCGCGGGAACATCCCCGCCAACCTGGTAGCGCCGGCCCAGAACCGGAATGAAGCCGAGCGGATGCGACAGCGACAGGCGGTGCATGTCGCCCCAGGTCTGCATCGCAGTGGCTTGCGGCAAGGCCGCGACAAGCGCGGTGCGGAAGGCACTGGCAAAGCGATCGGCGGGCGCTGCCTCGATATCCGCCTGGTAGAAGCTGAAAGGGCGGCCGGTGGAGCCATAGACCGACTTCTGCTCGGCATCGAAGAAGGCGGCGGCGAAGTGAAACAGCACCACTTCAAAGGCCGGCGCTCCGCGCGAATCGACCGCGTAATATCCGTCCCACCCGGCCATGCGATCGAACAGCGCCCGCTGGTCGGCGGGCAAGCCGTCCACAAGCCCGTCGTGGCGGGCGCGAGCGACCAGTGCATCACGCAGGTCGACGGAGGAAATCTGGTAGGTATCGCGCTGGATGGCCTCGAGATCGGCCACGCTGACGCGTTCGCGCGCCTCCAGCACGCGGGCCAGCCTGACCACCCGATCGTTGGGCGAAAAGAAATAGCCGATCGGAACCTCGGCTTCGGCGCCGCGGTTGTTGGCCGAGGCAATCACGCCGCGCGGCGGGTTGAAAGTGACCGGGAGATCGTCGCCAGTGACGATTTCGTTCCAGGATGCGGCGTCAGCGACGGAGGTGACGATGTCCCTGGGCGCGGTGTTGGGCCGCTTCGGCAGATGCGCCGCCATGACATGGCCGATGTTGCCGTCGATGTCGGCGTAGATCATGTTCTGCGCCGATATCGCGAAGCCGTTCAGCGCCGAACGGAACTCGTCCCAGTTGCCGGCGCGGTTGAGGCGTAGCATGGCGTTGAGTTCGTCGGTCGGGCTGTGGCCGATCCAGCGGACGGCGAGCGGGCCGGCGCCCCCGGTGTCGATCATCGGCGCGTCGGAGATGACGGGGCCAAAGTCCGTCTCGCGCACCTGGACGGTGCGGTCGAACCAGAAGCGCACCTTGATCTTCTCTTCGCGCAGACGGAACTGGTCGACCGGCAGGCTGCTGACATCGACCAGGTCGCTGGACGCCGCACGCAGGTTGGTGCCGCCCCAGGCAATGCGTTCGTTGCGGCCCAGCGCCAGGAAGGGAAGCCCCGCGGGCATCAGACCGACGGCGTGATAGGACGGCGACTTGTAGCCGGCGAGCAGCCACAGGTTCGGCAGCGTGACGCCAAGATGGGGGTCGCTGGCGATCAGCGCGCCTCCCGACGCGCTCTTCTGGCCGGTCACGGCGACGGAATTGCTGCCCGACCGGCTCATGCCGACCAGCAGATCCTGCAAGGCGGCGAAGTCGCGGGACTGGCCGGCGGCGTGGCTCGGCACCGACTGCGTGCCCTCGCCCACCAGCCGGGCCCAGACCGCGGGCCAGTCGGCGCGGTTGCGCTGCTTCAGCAGCGCGAACCAGACGAACCAGTTGACGTCGCTGGACGCCAGGCGCCCGACGGTCAGCACATCTTCCGCCGTCCAGGCTTCACGCTCGAGGCCGAGCACGGCGAATTCGTGCGGCAGCTCACGGGTGGTCGCGATGTAGTGATTGAGACCGCGCACGAAACCATCGAGCCAGGCCCTGCTGTCGGCCGGCATGTTCGCCACCACCTGCGGCGTTGCCTTGCCGAAATCGATGATGCGCAATGCGTGGTCAATGTCGGTGGCAAGTGGGCCGCCCATCTCGGCGATGCGGCCGCGTGCGGCGTGGCGCCCCACTTCCATCTGGCCAAGCCGGAGATGGGCGTGGATGACACCGAGCGCGACGGCCAGGTCTTCGTCATGCTCCGCTTCGATGAAGGGGACCATCTGGTCGTTCCAGCGCACCGTCACCCTGCCCTTGAGCGGCAGGCCGGTGGTGGGCAGCATGGCCAAGCGTTCCTCGACCGTGGTCGAACGCGGCAACGGGGCGAGCACCCCGCAGGCCGACAAGCCCAGGGCAGCGACCGCCGCCCCCACCCAACGCGTCAACCGGATTGCCATGCGGTGCCCCACCAAAGCCCCTGTGCCATTGTTACAAAAGGCTTACAGCGGCGAATGCCTCGTTCCGGGTTACATCGGGAGCGAGGTGCGACCTGTCAACCAGCGCCAATGAAAGAGCTGATTTCCCGCGCGTAAGCTTGTGGCGCGGTCCAGCAGAGCTGCGGCGGCACACCGGGGATGACTTTCTGCACGCTGTGGCGCACGACGCTGGCCGCCGCCTCGTTCTCGGGCGCGAGCTTGTCGAAGCCCGCCGAGATGAACAGGACCGGACAGGTCAGGGCCTCGAGCGCCGCGCGCACGTCATAGCGCGTCACCGCGAGCAGGCCCCAGTTCAACCGGTCGTAGACCCGGATGGTTTCCGACGCCGCCATCATCATCTGGTCCATGGGGGCTTCGTCACCCCAGTTGCCGCGGCGGCTCTTCCACACCTGCAGCAGGTGGCTGCCGTCCTCCTTGACGGCGGGCTCGCCGAGCTGGGCGCGGAAATGCGCCATGCGATCGGGGGTGAGCAGCGGCGCGCCGCTGAAGACGGCATGGGTCACCCGCTTGCCGGCGAGGCGGGCGATTTCCAGCGACACGGCGCAACCGGTGGCGACGCCGACCAGCACGAAGTGTCCGGTGGTGA
>CAXNFA010000093.1:0-6399 GCA_964201105.1 Alphaproteobacteria bacterium
GTATAGCCCGCGACATAGGCCATCGCATTGTCGCGCGACACGTTGCGCGCGGCCCGGCCGATGACTACGGCAATCTCGCCCTCGTAGTCATAGCGGCCCGAAGCCGCCGGACGGATGATGTGCTGGTTATGCCCGACAATGGTGTCGGGATAGCGTGCAAACAGGGTGACGTGCTTGTCTTTCGGCCGCTCCATCTCGAGACGGTGCGCCTCGTAATTCAGGCCGGCGCAGAGGATCTTGTCGGGATTCGGAATGACCGGCAGGAAGTCGATCTCGTCCAGCCTGATCGTCGGCTTGACCGTCGCCGCGACCTCGGCGACGTCGTCCAGCGCTTTCTGGGCCAGCACCGACTTCAGGTCCGGCAGCCGCTTCCCCAGCCGCCAGCCCACATCGACGATGCCACCTTCGGTCACAACGCCATAGCTGACGCGATCACCCTTCCTGAACGTGATGAGCTGCATACGGTCCCCGGTCCGTTAGTGAAACTCGACCAGGTTTCGTGGCACGTCGTGAAGCAGACGGCAACCGGTTTCGGTGACCAGGGCACTGTCCTCCAGGTGGAAGGCTCCCAGTTCGATGTCGCGATAGAAGACCTCGGTGTTGACCACCATGCCGGCCTCCAGCGTGAAGCCCTCGGCCAGGCTGTCGGCATGGGGAAACTCGAAGACCTCAAGCCCTAGCCCATGCGTGGTGACCGAGGTCAGCTCACCGCGCAGGCCAAAGCCGGCAATCGTGCTGCGCACCAGCTTGCGCAGATCCTGCGTGTGGACACCCGGCCGGATTGCTGCCTCCACCGCCTCCAGTGCCGTGACCGTGGCGGTGTAGCGCAGGCGTTGCTCCCGGGTCGCGCTGCCAACCACCGCAGTGCGGGCGAGATCGATGTGATAGCCGCGATAGGTGCCAAGGCAATCCAGCACCACCGCCTCGCCTGGCACCAGCCGTCGCTGGTCGCCCATGGGCAGGCTGTAGGCCGCGCCATCGCCAGCGCCGAACATCATGCCGCGATCGCCCAGATGGCGGGCCTCTGCCTCGGCGAGTTCGCGACGGTAGATATGAGTCAGTTCATTTTCCGCCATGCCCGCGCGGCCGCCGGCAATCACGCGTTGCAGGGCCACGGCGTTGATCGCGGCGCCCTTTGTCAGGATGTCGATTTCAGCCGGAGTCTTCACCATCCGTGCCCGGCGCAAGGGCTGCAGCATGTCGCGAATGGGCGTATTGCCGCCAACCCCCTCCGCCGTGAGCAGGCCCGCCAGGCGCATGTCGTCCGAGCCAATCCGCGCGTTGTTCAGGCCGCGGTCGCGCAGCGCACGCAACACGGACTTCAGGAAGGTGGATTCCTGCCGGGGACCGGTGCGATCCCGCAGCGCCTTCAGATCGCGGCGCAGCGGTGTGTCGAGCTTCGCTTCCAGCGACTGGCCCATGAAGACACCAACGGCGCTCCACGGGTTGCCGAAGGAATAGACGTCGTCGATCCAACAGCCGCTTTCGACGTAGAAGGGCAAGTCGAACTCGGGCAGCACCATCACCGGCGGGCTGCCGTCAGAGGGAACGATCACCGCCGTCGAGAAATCCTCGAAACGGCCGAGCATGAATTCCGAAATGAAGCCGGCGGCATAGGTGACATTGGTTGCCGTCGCGAGGACGACCGCATCCACCCCCTCGTCGCGAAGTACGGACTGCAGCCGCGGCCGGTTGATCAGCATCACCCTTCCCTGCCCGGCCTGGTCACCGGGTTCGTTGGCCGCAAGTTTGACCGAAGCCCCCTGCATTGAACAGGGTGCCGCGCACGGAACCCGTCGAGGCAGACCTTTGACCGGCCCAAACGGCCCCCTACCGCGCCGGGATCACGAGATCGGGCAGAACCAGCGTGATCCAGGGGACATAGGTGATGAGGCCCAGCACGGCGACAAGGATGAAGAAATACGGAACAGCCTCCTTGAACATCTCGATGACGCCGACCTTGCTGATCGCCGACAGCACGAAGAGGTTGAGACCGATGGGCGGCGTGATCATGCCGATCATGAGGTTGAGCACCATGATCATGCCGAGGTGCACGGGGTCATAGCCGAAGCCGACGAAGAGCTTGAAGAAGATTGGCGCCAGGATCAGCAGGATCGGCACGATCTCCATGATCATGCCAAGGATGAGCATGAGGATGTTGAAGAGCAGCAGCAGAGCCCAGGGTTCTTCCGAGATGGACTTCATCGCGTCGGTCAGGATGACACCGAGCTGAGCGAGCACCGCGAGCTGGGCAAAGATCCACGACGTCGCCACGGTCAGCATGATGACTGACGAGGCGATGGCGGTCGTCCCCGCCGCCTCGACGATCTGCTTCCAGCCAATGTTGCGATAGACGACGACGCCGAGGAACAGGACGTAGAACACCGCCACCGCCGCGCCTTCGGTGGGGGTTGCGATGCCGCCGACAATGCTGCCGACGATGATGATGGGGGCCAGCAATGCCGCCGCGCCATCCCAGAGGGCGACGCGAACCTGGGTGAAGGTGGCCTTCGGTTCGCGCGGGTAGTTGCGCTTGCGGCAGATGTACCAGGTCACAGCGAACATCGAGACCGACATGATGAAGCCGGGCAGCAGGCCGCCGATGAACAGCCGTCCGATCGACACATCGACAATGGCGCCAAGCAGCACGAAGATGATGGAAGGCGGGATGATCGGGCCCACTGTCGCCGCCGAGGCAATGACGGCGCTGGAGAAGGCCGGCGGGAAGCCCCGCCTGGTCATCTCGGGCACCAGCACCGTACCAGTCGCCGCCGCATCGGCGAGCGATGATCCCGAGATTCCCGACATGATGAAATTGGCCCACACGCCCACATTGGCGAGACCGCCATGCAGGTGGCCGACAAAGGCGGAGGCGACGGCGATCAGGCGCTGCGTCACGCCCGCCATGTTCATCAGTTCGCCGGCCAGGATGAAGAGCGGAATGCCAACCAGGATGAACTGGTCGACGCCTTCGGTCATGCCCTGCGCCATCTGGACGAGCGGCACATTCCCGGACAGCAGGATATAGGCCATGCTGGCAAAGCCGATGGCCCAGGCGATTTCCATGCCGATCAGCGAGAAGATGATCAGCACGGCCATCATGATGGTGAGCAACATGGCCTAGTGCCCCCCGCCGGTCTGGCCCGGCGCATAGAGCCCGGCCTGATAGTCGCGCACTGCCTTGAGCATCAGTTGCAGCGTGTAGATGATCATCAGCACGGCAGCGAGCGTGAAGGGGATGTAGCTGACGGCCTGGCTCCAGCCAGTCGAAAGCTGGCGCATGCCCATATTGAGCTGGATCACCGGCCAGCTATGCCAGGCGATCACCGCGATCATCACCACCACGATGACATGCATCGCCAGTTCAAGCACAAGCCGGGGGCGGGCGGGCATCTTCTCAAGAATGAAAGTCACGCGCAGGTTCTGGCCGCGCTTGGTGGCCACCGCGATGCCCAGGTATGTCATCCAGATGAAAAGAATGCGCGGTACGTCTTCGCCCCAGATCGGCGACTGGGCGAAGAAATAGCGCATCAGGACGACGTAAAGGACGAGGGCCGCGATCGTCAGCAGCAGGGCTGCCGACGCATAGTGAAGGAACAGTTCAACAGCGCGATCAAGGCGCGCCCAGAATCCCCGGGGGGTTGAGTCCATGGCCTTCCCTGCATCTTTTCAGGAGCGAGCAACTCGCTCCGCCGACGGCACTCTGCGGCACCAGTTGGGGCCACCGTAGCCTGCGGATCGGAGGGAGGCAACGCCTTGAGTCGCCTCCACCTTTTTCCTCTGGATCGGGAGGGTTTGGTTGACTTGGATACCCCGGGCATCGTCTAGTTGGCTGCAGGGGGAAGCTGTGGCGCCGGGGATCGCGCTGCAACCAGTGGGCGGTTGGGAGACAGGTATCATGGGTGGTCAGTATGGCGGCGCCGGGGATGCGGGCGCAGCGGCACGGCCGCTGCCCGGCGCGAGCGATGCCATGACTTCCCGGGTGCCCGGTCGAATGGCCTCCCGTTTCCCGTGCTGATGTCGTTCCAGCCGTTTTTTGGGTCTCAAGGTTGAGCATGGCAGACGCCTACGACGTGATCGTGGTTGGCGCCGGGACCGCCGGCCTGCCCACAGCGATAACCGCCGCGGAGCGCGGCGCGCGCGTTCTGCTGGTCGAACAGGCCCCCGATATCGGCGGCACGCTACACCTGTCGGCCGGGCAGATGAGCGCGGCCGGCACGAAGCTGCAGGCCGCCCGCGGCATCGAGGACAACCCGAAGCTGCATTTCGAGGACGCCATGCGCATCAGCAAGCGCACGGCCGACCCGCGACTCGTCAACCTGGCCGTCAACCTGGCCGCCGACACGATCGACTGGCTGATGGCCGAGGGGTTCGAGATGGACCCCGAATACCCCAAGATATTCTACGGCCACGAGGCCTATGGCGTCGCCCGCACCTATCGCGGTGTAGAGGGCGGCCTGTCGATCCTGCGCGTGCTGCGCAAGGCGCTGAGACGAGCGATGCTGCGCACGGGCCGGATCGACCTGCGCCTTGGCACCACCATGATCGGGCTCTTGCAGGATGGCCCGGGCACGCCCGTGCGCGGCGTGAAGATTCGCGACCGCGACGACAACGATATCGAAGTTCCCGGCAAGAATGTCGTCCTGACCACCGGCGGCTACGGCGCCAACCCGCGCCTGTTCAGCTTCTTCACCCAGAACTACCCGCTGTTCTCGGCCGCCAGCATCACCTCGACCGGCGCCGGCATCATGTTCGGCGCGCGCGCTGGCGGTTTCGTGCGCAACGGCGACAAGTTCCTGCCGACCTTCGGCGGCATCGAGATCGAGGGCCTGCCCGGCAAGATCGATTTCTACGACATGCCGAACCTGACGCCGCAGCAGCGCCCGCCGTGGGAAATCTTCGTCACCAGCGAGGGCGGCCGCTTCGTCGCCGAGGATCATCCGTCGGTCGATGCGCGTGAGCACGCGCTGATGGCGCTGCCGGACATGACCTTCTGGATCGTCTACGACGATCACGCGCATGAGACCTCACCTTCCCTGCTCGGCAACTGGCTGGGCGGCGAGAGCACCTGGACGCCGGAGCGCATTGCCCGCGCCTTCCGCGAGCATCCGTCCTTCCGCACGGCGCAGACGGTCGAGGATCTCGCTGTCGAATGCGGCATGCAGCCCCGGCTGCTAGCCGCCGCCGTCAGCGACTACAATCAGGCCGTCGCCACCGGACGCGACCGCTTTGGCCGCACCCACCTGCCCGCCCCTATTGCCAAGGCCCCCTTCCGCGCGATCAAGGCGCATGGCGTGGTGCTGAAGACGCCCGCCGGCCTGGCCGTGAACGATTCGCTGCAGGTCGTGGCAAAGGATGGCACGCCGGTGCCGAACCTTTATGCTGCGGGCGAGGCCATCGGCGGCGCCACGCTGTCGGGCCAGAGCTTCGTCGGCGGCATGAGCGTGACGCCGGCCCTGTCCTTCGGCCGCTATCTGGGCCGCACCCTTCTGCAGTGGTGACCAGCAAGGTCATCGGCAAGAAATGAAACCGGGAGTTCCCTACATGACGGATGTCACCGTACGCCGCGGCTTTGCCGACATCGCCGAAGGCCAGATGCATTACCGGACCTGCGGGCCCGACAACGGCCCCGTGCTTGTCATGCTGCATGGCTCGCCGCTCAGCGCGCATAGCGTGGTGCCGCTGATGAAGGAGATGGGCAAGACCTTTCGCGTCATCGCCCCAGATATGCTGGGCAATGGCGACTCATCGGCTCCGCAGAAGATCCCCGTCACCATTCCCTATCTGTCCGACGCGATGACGCGGGCGATGGATAGCCTGGGCCTCAGGGAATACTACCTCTACGGCTATCACACCGGCGGCAACCTGGGCATCGAGGCGGCGATCAACCGGCCGAAGCAGGTGAAGAAGCTCGTCATCGACGGCATGGGCCTCTATTCGCCCGACGACCGGGCTGGCCTGCTCAACAACCAGGCCCCCGAGATGAACCCGGACCTCGAAGGCACCCAGCTCCTGCGCGCCTGGGCGCTGGTGCGCGACGGCAAGGTGTTCTGGCCATGGTGGAATCGCACCGCCCAGGGCGTACGCGGCCATGGCCTGCCCGATGCCAACGCGCTGCATGAAGACGTGGTCGAGCTGCTGAAATCGGTCCGCACCTATCACCACGCCTATCGCGCGGCGCTGGGCTACGACAAGATTCCGCGCGTGAAGCTGCTCACCCTGCCCGTCCTGGTCTCGGCCTCGGAGAAGGACATGCTGCGCAGCTATCTCGACAAGGCCGCTGCCCTGGTGCCCGGAGGCCGCAGCGCCGTGACCGGCGACCCCTTCACCGAGGAAGGCCGCCAGAAGACCGCGAAGATCTACACCGACTTCTTGTTGGAAAAGTAGACTTTCCCTTTA
>CAXNFA010000094.1:0-6388 GCA_964201105.1 Alphaproteobacteria bacterium
CGAAGCTCTGGATCGCATGGCCGATGTCGCCGGTGGTGGCGCCAGGGCGGATCACCTCGATGCCACGCATCATCGCCTCATAGGTGATGTCGCACAGCCGCCGCGCCTTCACGCCGGCGTCGCCGACCAGGAACATGCGGCTGGTGTCGCCATGCCAGCCATCGACGATGGTGGTGATGTCGATGTTGACGATGTCGCCCTCTTCCAGAACCTTCGGCCCTGGGATGCCATGGCAGACCACATGGTTGACCGAGGTGCAGATGGACTTGGGGAAGCCGCGATAGTGCAGGGGCGCCGGCACCGCGTTGCGGGTGACGATAAAGTCGTGGCACAGCGCGTCCAGCGATTCCGTGGTCACGCCAGGCTGGACATAGGGCGCAATGAAATCGAGCGCCTCGGCCGCCAGCTGGCCCGCGCGGCGCATGCCGGCGAATTCGTCCTCGCGATGGACCTTGATCATGCCCGTGTTGCGGACCGGGGCAGTGGCGGCATCGGTATAAATCATGGCGTCCCGTTACTCAGGTAGGTCGAGGGCGATGGGCCGCTCGACGGCAATTTCGACCGGGGTGATCCGGCAAGCATAGCAGATCGTTTCCACGCCTTGCGACCGGGCCTGTTTCAGGGCATCGGCATAGGCGGGATCGATATCGGCGGCAATGGCGAAACGGTCGCAGTCCTGGCGCTGAACCAGATAGACCATCACCGCCCGGTGGCCGGATTGCACCATCTGTGCCAGTTCACGCAGGTGCTTGGTACCGCGGGCCGTCACGGAATCGGGAAATTCGGCCAGGCCGGCCGTCCGCCGCAGATGGACATTCTTGATTTCGATGTAGCAGGTGGGGCGGCCCGGCGCTTCCGCCAAGAGGTCGATGCGCGAGTTCTCGCTGCCATAGCGCACCTCACGCTTCAGTACGGGATAGCCGGCCAATTCGGGTATCACCCCGGCGCGTATCGCTTCCTCGGCCAGTCTGTTCGGGTTCATCGGGTTGATGCCGACCAGGGTGGGGGCGCCCTGCGTCGTGTCTTCCATCAGTTCCCAGCCCCAGTCGAGCTTGCCACCGCTTTTCGGGCTCAGCCAGACGGTGGAGCCGGGGTCGCACACCCCCATCATGCTGCCCGTGTTGGGGCAATGCGCGGTGACGGCGCGGCCGTCCTCCAGCAGGGCATCGGCCAGGAAGCGCTTGTGGCGCCGGACCAGCCGGGCACGGACCAGGGGCGGGTTGAATTGCATGGCACGGGAGCATAGCGGAAACGGGTCTGCTATAACCCCGTCATGGACCAGACCCGCATCTACACCGCCGCCGTCATCATCATCGGCAACGAAATCCTGTCCGGCCGGACGCAGGATGTGAACATCAACTTCCTCGCCAAGGGGCTTGGCGAGATCGGCGTGCGCCTGACCGAGGTGCGCATCATTCCCGATGTCGCGGCGACCATCATCGCCACCGTCAACGAGATGCGGGCGAAGTTCGACTATGTCCTCACCACCGGCGGCATCGGCCCGACGCATGACGACATCACCTCGGAATGCGTGGCCAAGGCCTTCGGACTGCCGTGGGAATTGCACCCCGAAGCGCGCGCCATCCTGTCCGACCACTACGGCGACCAGAACCTGACCGAGGCGCGCCTGCGCATGGCGACGACGCCGCGCGGGGCGAAGCTGATCGAGAACCCGGTCAGCAAGGCGCCCGGCTTCCAGGTCGGCAATGTCTTTGTGCTGGCGGGCGTGCCGCGCATCATGCAGTCGATGTTCGACAGCCTGAAGCACAGCCTGACCGGCGGCGCGCCGCTGCGCTCGCGCTCCATCGTGTCCGACCTGACGGAAGGCATGCTGGCGAAGCAATTCAGTGCGTTGCAGGACAGCTATCCCGATGTCGAGATGGGCTCCTACCCCTTCTTCCGCAATGGCAAGGCCGGCACCAGCCTGGTGCTCCGCGCCACGGATGAGCCGATGCTCGACCGCGCGGCGGACGAGGTGCGGTCGATGATCCGCGGGCTGGGCGGGAACCCGGTCGACGAAGCCGTCGTGTGATGGTTGCCGCCGCCGCGTTTCTGATTCGCGAGGCGGATTTTGACGACGCGGCCGGCATTGCCGATGTGCATGTGCGCAGCTGGCGCGCCGCCTATCGCGACATCCTGCCGGCGGCCTATCTGGACGGCATGTCCGACATCCGCCACGCCGCCATGTGGGCCGACGTGCTCGACCAGCCTGATCGCATCGGGGTCACCCTGATCGCCGAGGCGGAGAAACACGGCATCATCGGTTTCGCCGACTGCAGCCGCGAACGCGGCACCACGGCACGCGACCAGGGTGAAATCACCGCGCTCTATGTCGTGCCGGACTGGCAGCGCCGCGGCGTTGGCCTGGCGCTGGTCAGGGCGGGCGCCCGCGCGCTTGCCGCCGGCGGCATGACGCAGCTCGGCATCTGGGTGCTGCGGGAGAATGCGGCGGCGCGCGGCTTCTACGCCCATATCGGCGGAGAACTCAGCGAGACGCGGCGCTCCAGCTTCCTCGGCCTCGACCTGACCGAGGTCTGCTATCGCTGGAGTGACGTCGCGCCGCTGCTCTAGGCGACGAATTTCAGCGTCTGTTTTTCCACGGGCAGCGAATAGATCGCCGTCTTGGCATCCACCGCCTGCGGATTGGCCACCGGTTTGAACCAGCGGCCCTCGAAGTCGATCGTCATGCCATCCCGGGCGAAGGGGAACGGCGCGAAGCGATAGGTCGTCTCGTCGACCGGCGTGATCGTCACCGGCGTGTCGCGTTCCCTGTCCATCGGCACGCCGGGAATCGTGTCGGCCTTGCGCAAGCGTGGATGGTTCTGGTGGAAGTAGAGCCCGACCAGGTCAAAGAATTGCAGCTGCTTGTAGTTCTGGAACAGGTGCTTCTCTTCGATCCAGGCTGCGGTCTTCGCATCCTGCGCAAGCTTCGCCTTCAGCTTTTCCTGCCGAGCCAGCTGGTCGCTCATCATTTTCTCGGTCACGGCGCGGGCGTCTGGCGGCAGGCTGTCGACGGCGCGCGTCGGCATCAGGCCATAGCGGCCATTCTGCAGGCCATAGATATGCATGCTGCTCATCAGCCCGGCATAGGCGCTGTGCTTCTCGTTGTAGTCGGGCGAGCCATAGCTCGTCTGCAGCAGCTTCTCGCGCGGCGTGCCGCGCAAGCTCCAGGGCAGGCCGGTCTGGGGATCAAGGCCGGGCGCTTCGTCCACCACCGACCAGCCGGCGTCGTGGTGGCCGACCACGAAGAGCATGTCGTCGCGCGGGCTGAGCGCCTCGAATTGCGCGTTGCCGAAGGCCCGCGCCATGGCATCGGCAAAGGCCGTGTGCTGCTCCATGGTGATGACGAAATGCGGTTCACCCGCCGGCGCGCTCTGCACGATCATGGCTGTCTCCCGAGGTCTGGCGCGGCCATTGAGGCGCGCGGCTGCCGGGCCGTCAAGCATGCTTGTGGGCAACACGCTTCCGCCGTAAAGGGTAGCGGCTGGCCCGCTTGGCGAAATGGTAGACGTAGCGGACTTAAAATCCGTTTCCCGCAAGGGAGTGCCGGTTCAAGTCCGGCAGCGGGCACCAGCCGCCCGGCCCGTGTCCCCGCCTATTTACGATAGGGCTGCGGCGGCTGCTGGGTGAAGCGCAGCATGGCGGTGTCATAGCCAAGCGCCTTGGCGCGGGCGACCAGGTCGGCTTTTTGTGCGTCGGTGGGCACCGCTTCGCGCGTCAGTATCCACAGGAAGCGCCCGCTCGGCTCACCCACGATCGACCAGCTGTAGTCGTCGGCGCGGTCGAGCACCCAATAGTTGCCGGCGAAGGGCCCGAAGAAGGACACCTTCAGCTTGGCATTGCCCGAGCCTTCGACAACCCGCGCCGTGCCCTCGGCCTCTTCGGGCGGTCCGTCGGTCCGCCCGGCGCGGCAGGAATTCAGCACCTCGATCACGGGGTCGTCGCGGCGGTTGTCGCGCAGGCTGTAGCGCGCGGTAACCCCCTCGCAATCCTTCTCGAAGCGGTTTTCATAGCGCGCCATCTCGAACCAGGTTCCGAGATAGCGGTCGAGTTGCACGCTTTTCGTCGGTTGCGGAACGGCCGGGTTGCCCACCGGGCCACCGGCGCAGGCGGCAAGCAGCAGGGTCGTCGCGACGGCAAGCGTGCATTTCATGGCGTGGTCCTCATGGGCGATCCGACTATCAACGCAGCGTGACGGGCCGGGTTGCTCAGGGCAGGGCAATGCCCATCAACTCGCAGGAATTGGCGGTGTCGAGCACGGTGGCGCGCTGCAGGTCGCGCCGGGCCTGCAGGTCGTCGAAGGGCTTCACGCGATGCATGGTGCAGCGGTTGTCCCACATCACGAGGTCGCCCGCGCGCCAGCGATGCGTGTAGACGAACTGACGCTGCGTCGCATGCGCGACCAGCCTGTCAACGAGGGACTGCGCCGCCGTATCGTCCATGCCGGCAATCGCGCCGATATGCGAGGCGAGGTAGAGCGAGCGCCGGCCCGATTTCGGCAGGCGGCGCACCAGCACCTGGGGCACCGGCTGCATGGCGGCGATCTCGTCCGGGGTGAAATCGCCAAAGCCGCTCTTGCGCCGCGACGTCATCAGCGAGTGGAGGGCGACCTTGCCGTCGACGGCGGCTTTCGTCGGCTCGTCCAGCGCATCCCAGGCGGCGCGCAGGTCGGCGAATTCGGTCTGGCCGGCAAAGGCCGGAATGGCGCGGCCATAGAGAAACGACGCCCGCGCCGGCACGAATTTGAAGGAACTGTCGGTGTGCCACAGCTGATTGCCCAGTTGCACCGCACGCGACCGGCTGTCGGCATCCCAGGGCCGGTCGTCATTGGTGAGGTTGGAAACATCGATCAGATGCTCCATCAGCCGCCCGGCCTTGTCCTGGCCGGCCAGCCGCTTCGCCATCGGCTCCAGCGGGCCGAAGGCGGCGGCGGCATTGCTGTGCTGCTCGGGCGTCAGCGCCTGTTCGGGAAAGACCAGCACGGCATAGCGCGCGAAGGCGTCTTCCAGCGCGGCGAGCGTGTCGCCGGCCGGTGGTGCGCGCAGGTCGACGCCTTCCACTTCGGCGCCGAAACTCTCGGTGATGGGCCACAGGCGGAAGGTCATGGGGCAAGGATAGATCAGCCGGCGCGCGGGCGTATATCGAAAGTCTTGTGCCAGGCCGCGCGCTGGAGAAAGCTGCGGGCCTGCATTCAGGAGCATCCCATGGCCGAATCCGACCTGCTGTTCAACGTCTCCCGGCTCGACGATTCCGGCACGCTGCCAGTCGAGCCGTTGCGGCTTGATGGATTGCCGCCCGGTGCGACGGCGCGGGTGCTGTGCCGCCGCGACGATGGTTCGCTGCGCAGCGCCGTGGTCGATCTGCCGGCTGGCTATGACTCGGGATTGCTCGCGGGCGCGGTCGGGCAGCAGGGCTTTGTGCTGGCGGGCGCGCTGCGGGCCGCGGACGCGGTGGTGACACAGGGCGCCTTCTTCTTCGATCCGGCCGGGCATCGCTTCCGCTGGCGGGCCGAGGGTACGGTGCGCTTCATCCTGATCTGCAACGGTGCGCAAACCTATCGCCCGGCGCGGGACGACGCGCGCCAGGCCGATGCCGTGGCTGCACGACTGCCGCGCGAGGTCGCGGTCACGCCGTCGCTGTCGAAAGGCAAGCCGACAGGCGTGGTCCGCCGCGTGCTGTGGGCCGATCCCGTGACCGGCGCGGATACGCGCCATCTCACCATTCCTGCCGGCGTCACCGGGCTGGGCGCGGAATGGCATCCCTGCAACGAGGAAATCTTCTGCCTGACGCGCGACGTGGTGGCGGGCGACCCCGCGCCACTGAAGCCCGGCTTCTTCCTGTTCAATCCCGCGCGCGGCGTGCATGGCGGCTACCGCACGGTGAACATGGCGGAGATGACACTGTTGGAATGGCATGACGGGTTGTGGGCGCTCAACCGCCACGAAGCGTAGCGAAGCACCGTAAAATCGGGCACTTCCCACACCCCCGTACCAATCCGGAACGGTGGCGGAAGGAGCGCGTTTGCTCTCCGGGATCAGTGCTTCGCGACGTTCAGTTCAGGAGTTGCCTCATGGCCAATCAGCAGAACAATCCGAATCCGGCCAAGCCGGAAAAGACCCCGCAGCAGGATCAGCAGCCGCAGAAGAAGCAGCCGCAGCCCGACGACAATTCGTCCAGGCAGCCGCAGCAGACTCAGCAGGCGACCCAGCCACGCAATCCTGCCGACCCGACCAAGGGCCAGCCGCAGAATGTGCAGGACAACAAGAGCGGCAAGGACGACGCCTTCAAGGGCAAGAGCCGCGGCGCGGAAGATGAAAGCCGTGGCAAGGAAGGCGGCCTTTCACCAGGCGCCCAGAACATGCAGCGCGACAAGTTTTCTGGTGAAAGC
>CAXNFA010000095.1:0-6379 GCA_964201105.1 Alphaproteobacteria bacterium
CCGCGACGATGGCGGGTTCGCCGGCCTGGATGGTGGTGGGCGGCGCCGGATCGCTGACCGATGAAGCGGCCGGCGCCTATGTCGAACGCGAGGCGAAGCGCGACCGCGACCTCTGGGTGCTGGCGATCGAAGACCATGCCGGTCGCTACGAACTCGATGCACCGCTGATCGATTGAGGCCTGATCTGCCGAGGCCTGATCTGCCGAGGCTTGTCAGCCGGCGCCGGTCCCGTCCACCATCGGCGTCGCTGTTCATAGAAACGCCGGGAGGGCTCCATGGCCGCCAGATACACGATCATCCGCGATTTCGAACGGCCCGACCCGTCCGTGGTGAAGCGGATCAGCGAGGCGATCTTCCTCTTTTCGGCGATGGCGGCGGGACCGCGCCAGGTGATGAGCGCCGCCATCAAGGCGCTCGACCCCACCTGGCGCATCTGCGGCACCGCCTTCACCATTCGCGCGGAATTTTCCGAAGACACCTCGATGGGCTATCTCGCCGCCGAATATGCGAAGCCCGGCGATGTGATGGTGTCGGATGCGGGCGGCCGCATGGACTGCGCGGTGTGGGGCGCGTCGATGTCGCGCGGCGCCCAGGAAGCGGGCTGCGTCGGCGTCGTGCTTGACGGCTTGTGCGAAAGCACTGACCACATCATCAACCGCGAGAAATTCCCGATGTTCTCGCGCGGCTCGGCGCCGCACATCATTTCGCAGAACCGCGCCGGCTGGCTCAACTGCCCCATCATCTGCGGCGGCGTCATCGTCAACCCGGGCGACATCGTCGTCGGCAACATCGACGGCGTCGCGGTCATCCCGAAGGAGCGCGCGGCCGACATCGCCGACCAGGCGGAGGAATGGACCAAGCCCTATCGCGGCGCCAACCGCGTCCAGGCCCGGAAATTTGTCGAGGCCTATGCCGAGCCGATCGCCAAGATCAAGGCGCTGCCCGGCATCGAGTGGAAATAGGGCGGAGAGGGACCATGGCTGACCGCTACACCGTCGCCACCGATTTCGAACGGCCCGACCCTGCGTTGGTGAAGCGGGCGGCGGAGGCAATCTTCGTCTTTTCCGCCATTGCCGCGGGCCCGCGCCAGGTGATGGATTCGGGCATCAAGCCGCTCGACCCCGACTGGCGCATCTGCGGCCCGGCCTTCACCGTGCGTGCGGAATTTCCCGAGGACACGGCGATGGGCTATCTCGCGCTGGTCCACGCCCAGCCGGGCGATGTGCTGGTCATCGATGCCGCCGGGCGGATGGATTGTGCCGCCTTCGGCGCCTCGATGGCGCGTGGCGCGAAACAGGCCGGGCTCGCCGGCGTGGTGCTTGACGGGTTGTGCGAATCCGCCGCCCTCATCCGCACGCGCGAGGGCATGCCGGTGTTCTGCCGCGGTTCCTCGCCCCATGTGCTGGCGCAGGAGCGGCCGGGCTGGCTCAACGTGCCGGTCATCTGCGGCCGCGTCATTGTCGAGCCGGGCGACATCGTGATCGGCGATGCCGATGGCGTGGCGGTGCTGCCGAAGGCGCGCGCGGCCGACATCATCGCGGCGGCGGAACAGCGCGGCGCGCCCTATCGCGGCGCCAACCCGCTGCGCAACATTCCCTTCCGTGACAGCAACGCCGCCGCCATCGACCGCATCCGGGCGATGCCCGGCATCACCTGGAAATAGGGCCGTTCCAGCCACGCCGGAGTTTGGTCTAGACTGGGCGCAACAAGGGAGTATCCGCACATGCGCAGCAACCAGCCGCAGGACGAGATCGCGATCAACGAGGATCGCTCCTTCCGCGCCTTTCACACCTTCGTCCGCCACCTTGGCCTCTATTCGCACGGCCCGCTGACGGAAGACACCTGGCGCGCCTATAACCGCGCCATCGACGCGGCGGGCGTGACGCCGGCGAGCGACAAGGAAACCTATCCCTTCCTGGACGAACTGCCGGAATACCAGCTCTGGGCCTGGTTCCACCGCATGGACCGCCAGCGCAAATACAACGACCCGGATTACGGCGTCGTCGCTGCCGTGCGCGCGAAGGAAGCGGAACTCGCGCCGAAGCTCGAGAAGATCGCGGCGGAAGGCATCAAGAGCGGCCGGCTGAAGGTCAACCCCGATCTCGAGATGCCGGCCTATTTCACCCAGGTCGATTTCCACCAGCATCCCGAAGGCATCTGGCAGCATCCGCTCGATGGCCTGTCCTATGACCTGGCGCGGCGCACCACCAGTCCTGGACGTGTCGACCCCAACGACGTCTACCGCATGATCTTCTCGCACCTGCCGAAGGACGCGAAGACCGACCGCGTGCTCGACTGGGGCACGGGCCATGGCGCCGGCGTGCTGACCTGGCTGGAAAGCCACCCGAATTCAGAAGTGCATGGCGTCGATATTTCAGCGCCTTGTGTGAAATACGCCTATGCGATGGCGAAGGACCGTGGCGCCAATGCCTTCTGGTCGCAGCAGGATCTCGAGCATCTCGACTATCCCGACAACCACTTCGACGTCGCCTTCTTCTGCTTCATGCTGCACGAAATGCCGCCGGGCCCGACCAACCGGCTGTTCAAGGAAGTGCTGCGCGTGCTGAAGCCGGGCGGCGTGTTCCTCGGCATGGAGATCGGCCGCACCGACAGCCCCTTCCAGGCGGCGCTGCAGGACCAGAATTGCTGGCTCAACAACGAGCCCTTCATGGTCGCCTGCGCCGATGCGGATTATCCGGCGCTGATGAAGAAGGCCGGTTTCTCCACGGCCGAATCGGGCGAATACGCCTTCCGCCACCCGCCCAAGGGCGTGCTCGGCCCGAAGGATGACAAGACCGCGGTGCCGAAGACGCGGCACAACTGGTACATGGCGCGCAAGTAGCCGCGCATAGAGACGCGCGTCATGGTCGGCGCAGGCCGACCATCCACGTTTTGTCTGTTTTTCAAAAAAAGAAAACGCGTGGATGGTCGGGCCAAGCCCGACCATGACGAGAAGAAAAAGTCTTACGACTCCACGCTGCCGCTGGCGCGCTGGATGTAGTTCTGCAGGCCCATCTGGCCGATCAGGTTGAGCTGCGTCTCGATGAAGTCGACATGCTCTTCCTCGGATTCGAGGATGTCTTCAAGCAGCTCGCGGGTGATGTAGTCGCCCGACTTCTCGCACAGCGCGATGCCGTTGCGCAGCGTGGGCATCGCCAATTCCTCGGTCTTCAGGTCGGCGCGCAGCAGCTCCTCGACAGTCTCGCCGATGAAGAGCTTGCCGAGATCCTGCAGGTTGGGCAGGCCGTCAAGGAACAGGATGCGTTCCGTCAGCTTGTCCGCATGCTTCATCTCGTCGATGGATTCCTTGTACTCATAGGCCGCGAGGTCCTTGAGTCCCCAGTTCTTCAGCATCTTGGCGTGCAGGAAATACTGGTTGATGGCGGTCAGCTCGTTCTTGAGTACCGCGTTCAGCATCGCAATGATGTCGCGATCGCCCTTCATGGGTTGTTTCCTTCTACGACCGCACCAAAGATCAGCGCCACCAACGGAGCGATCCGGAGAGAGGGTCAACCCTGCGTGGGGAACCTGAGGGAAGAAACGGGGCGGGGCGGGCCGGGTTCCGCCGGCGCGACGCCCTGGGGTTGCATCGCAATCTGCTCGGGTTCCAGCAAGGCGCGCAGCGCCAGCATGGTGCGGGAGGGCTTGAGGCCGCGCCAGACCAGCATGGCGATCAGGCCGCCTGGCCGGCGAGCATCATGGCCGGCTGCGCCTCGCCATGGACTTCGTCCAGGATCGCCTGGGCATAGGCCAGGCACTGGCCGCATTGCGGGCCACAGCCGAGCGCCTCATAGGCAGCGGGGGCGTCCCGGTGGCCATGCTGGGCCGCCTGAGCGATATCACGATCGCGATAGCCGTTGCAGATACAGACGTACACGGGGCACCTCTCGGGAACCCTCATACTAATAATCACTCGCAGTCATCTATGCAAGCGAGTCGCAGTCTCAGGCCTTCATGGCGCCTTTTTGGGGCTTCGACGCGTTGACAGGCCGGAAAGCCGCCCCTATGGTCCGCGCCTCATTTCCGCCGGTCCCCGGCGCCAGACCCGTTCGAGGATGTGTCATGAAGGTTCTTCGCTCGCTGAAATCCGCCAAGACGCGCCATCGCGACTGCCGCGTGGTTCGCCGCAAGGGCCGGGTCTATGTGATCAACAAGACCAACCCGCGCTTCAAGGCGCGCCAGGGCTGAATTTTTCCGCCCTGACCGGTTCAAAACCGCACCCCAATGGGTGCGGTTTTTTGTTGCCCGAAATCCGGGCCGGCCGCGGCTTCTTGCTCTAGGATTCGGCCATGCGCATGCCGGAACCCGACCGCTCGACCATCGCCCGCGCGCCCGACATCGTGGCGCGCCTGCGCGGGCTGCTGGCGCCCGAATCGGTGATCGCCGATCTTGACGGGTTGCGCCCCTATGAGACCGATGGCCTGACCGCCTTCCGCACGGTGCCGCTCTGTGTCGTGCTGCCGCAGACGACGGCCGAGGTCGCGGCCGTGCTCAGGGCCTGCGCCGAGATGGACGTGAAGGTGGTGCCGCGCGGCGGTGGCACCTCATTGTCCGGCGGCGCGCTGCCGCTCGCTGATGGCGTCATCCTCGGCCTGTCGAAATTCAAGCGCATCCTCGACATCGACTATGACAATCGCTGTGCCGTGGTACAGCCGGGCGTCACCAACCTGGCCATCACCCAGGCGGTGGCGGCGGATGGCTGGTATTACGCGCCCGATCCGTCGAGCCAGATTGCCTGCACCATCGGCGGCAATGTGGCGGAAAATTCCGGCGGCCTGCATTGCCTGAAATACGGCATGACGACCAACAACATCCTCGGCGTCGAACTGGTGCTGATGGACGGCACCATCCTGCGGCTCGGCGGCAAGCATTGCGACGCCGAAGGCTATGACCTGCTCGGCATTGTCACCGGCTCGGAAGGCCTGCTCGGCGTCGTCACCGAAGTGACCGTGCGCCTGCTGCGCCAGCCGCAGACGCAGCGCGCGCTGCTGCTCGGCTTCGACAGCAATGAAGCCGGCGGCCTGTGCGTCGCCCGCGTCATCGGTGCCGGCATCATCCCGGCGGCAATGGAAATGATGGATCGCGATGCGATCCGGGCGGTGGAGGAATTTTGCCATGCCGGCTATCCGCTCGACGTCGAATCGCTGCTGATCGTCGAATGCGATGGCCCGCCGGCCGAGGTCGATCACCTCATCGCAATCATCAGCAAGATCGCCGACGACTGCGGCGCGCGGGTGAAACGCGAAAGCGGCAGCGAAGCCGAACGCCTCGCCATCTGGTCGGGCCGCAAGAATGCGCTGCCCGCCGTGGGCCGCATCACGCCCGACTTCTACGTGGTCGACGGCACCATCCCGCGCGGCCGCCTGCCGGAAATCCTGTCGCGCATCGCCGACCTGTCAAAGAAGCATGGCCTCGCCTGCGCCAATGTCTTCCATGCCGGCGACGGCAACCTGCATCCGATGATCATGTATGACGCCAACAAGGGCGAGGTCGACAAGGCCGAGGCCTTTGGCAACGACATCCTGCTCGCCTGTGTCGAGGTCGGCGGCGTGCTGACCGGCGAACATGGCGTGGGCGTGGAAAAGCGCGACCTGATGGGATCGATGTTCGACGACACCGATCTTGCCCACCAGCAGCGCATCAAATGCGCCTTCGACCCCGCCGGCCACCTCAACCCCGGCAAGGTGTTTCCGACGCTACACCGCTGCGCCGAACTGGGCCGCATGCATGTGCATGGCGGCGCGATTCCCTTTCCCAACCTGCCGCGGCTCTGATGACCCTGCTACCGCAGTCCGAGGCCGAAGTGCAGGCGGCGGTGGCCGATGCGCTCGCGCGCTCGTCGACGCTCGCGGTCGAGGGGCTGGGCAGCAAGCGCGGCCTTGGCCGCCCGATGCAGGCGGTGGAAACGCTCAGCTTGCGCGCGCTGTCCGGCATCGTCACCTATGAACCCGAAGAGCTGATCCTGACCGCGCAGGCGGGCACGCCGCGCGACGTCATCGAGGCGACGCTGGCGCAACGCGGCCAGTTCCTGGCCTTCGAGCCGCCCGACTTCTCGGCCCTGTTCGGCAGCGACAGCGCCGGCACGCTCGGCGGCCTCGTCGCCTGCAACCTGTCGGGCCCGCGCCGCTTTGCGGCCGGGGCGGCGCGCGACTTCGTGCTCGGCCTGCGCGCCGTGTCGGGGCGTGGCGAAGTGTTCAAGGCCGGCGGGCGGGTGGTGAAGAATGTCACCGGCTATGACCTGCCGAAGTTGCTGACCGGTTCGCATGGCACGCTCGCCGTGCTGACCGAGCTGACGCTGAAGGTGCTGCCCGCGCCGGAGGAGACGGAAACCCTGGTGCTGCGCGGCCTGCCCGATGCCCAGGCGCTTAGCCTGCTGCGC
>CAXNFA010000096.1:0-6364 GCA_964201105.1 Alphaproteobacteria bacterium
TCATGTAGCGCAGGGCGAATCGGGGCGAATTGGTCAGCCGGGCGCCTTCGGGCATCGGCTGGTTGCGGCGGTACTTGCCGGTCAGCAGGCCGCTGGCGAGGGGGAAGTAGGGCAGCAGGCCGAGGCCATATTGCGCCAGCACCGTCGCCTGGTCGCGCTCCAGCCCGCGCACCAGCAGGCTGTATTCGTCCTGGGCCGAGACGAAGGCGTTGAGACTGTGGGCCCGCGACGTCCATTGCGCCTCAACCACCTGCCAGGGCGCAAAATTGGAGCAGCCGATGTAGCGGACCTTGCCCTGGCGCACGAGGTCGTCGAGCGCCCGCAGGGTCTCGTCGATCGGCGTTTCCGGGTCGGGCCGGTGGATCTGGTAAAGGTCGATATAGTCGGTGCGCAGCCGCGTGAGGCTCGCTTCCGCCGCCTGCATGATATAGCGCCGCGAGCCGCCCTTCAGCGTGGCGGCGGCATCCATTTCCATGCCGAACTTCGTGGCCAGCACGATGTCCTTGCGGCGTGGTCCGAGCACCTGGCCCATCAGCGTTTCCGATCCGCCACGGTCGCCATAGACGTCGGCGGTGTCGAACAGCGTGATCCCGAGGTCGAAGGCCTTGTCGATGACGGCGCGTGTTCCTTCCAGATCGCAGCGGCCGCCGAAATTGTTGCAGCCGAGGCCGACCGCCGAAACCTTGAGTCCCGAATTGCCAAGTTTGCGCAGTTGCATGTGTGTCCCCTCCCCGTCTCCGGAGAATAGTGAAGTCAGAAGCCGAAGAAGCGCGCCGGATTGTCGCTGAGAATCTTGTGGCGCAGCCGGTCGGGCAGATCGGCACGTTCCTTGATGTGGCGGATGGAGTTTTCCAGTGCCTCTTCATGCGGCATGTCGGCGGATGTCATCAGACGATCCTCGCCCAGCAGTTCGGCGACATCGTTGAGATAGCGTTCATCGCCCTCGCAGGTGAAGTAGATGTTGCCGCGCTTCAGCCATTCCGCCGGCGCGGTGGCAGGCGCGCCGGGCCAGCCCTTGTCGCGATAGATCTTCCAGTAGCGTTCGATGCGCGGCAGGAAATAGGGCAGCCAATCGGCCCCCGCCTCGAAGAAGCCGACGCGCAGGCGGGGAAAGCGTTCGAGCACGCCGCCGCCGATCATGCTGTAGAGACCGAACATCATCGGCATGGCGACCAGCGTGGTCGACATCAGCAACGAATCCATCTTCGAATGCAGGCTGCGCATGTTCCAGCCGACATGCATGGCCACCGCCATGTCCTGCTTCTCGATCTCGGCCCAGACCGGGTCGAACATCGGCTCGTGCAGGAACTGGTCGCCCGCCGTGCCATAGGCCAGGATGCCCGAGGCGCCGAGCGCCTTGACGCGCTTCACCTCGGCCACCGCCTCTTCCGGCAGGCGGAAGGGCACCGGCGCCACCCATTTCAGCCGCGCCGCATGCGGCCGGCAAGTGGCGCCAAGCCAGGTGTTGTAGCTGCGCATGAGCGCCGCCTCGAACCCGGCATCGGGTGTCAGGTAGTCGAGGAAGATGGTGGAAAATAGCACCTGCACGTCGACGCCGAAGCGGTCCATGTCGGCAAGGCGCAGGGCCGGGTTGCTGAGCGTCTGGCTGTCGATGGCGAAGGGCTTGGATCGCGCGAAGGTGGAATCGACGGGCGTGCCGTATAGCGAGGGCCCATGGCCATAGGGCCGGGGGCAGGCCTGCCCGTCGATCAGCCAGAAGGCGTTCTGGTCGAAAAGACCCGTCATCTCGGGCCGGTGCATGACGATGGGGCGGCGCGCGGCATAAGCCGGTTCCAGCGCGGCCCAGACGGCCTCGCTCTCTTCGATGTGGGAATCGGCGTCGATGATCATGGCGAGGTCCGGTGCGGCGGCGGGGGCGCAACGTTAGCATTCACCGGCGCTGCCGCCGGGCACAAAAAAAGGCGGGGACCGGCCCCGCCTTTTCTCGGCAGACAGGCTCAACCGTCGCCGAAGATCACGTCCCCGGGCAGCGGCGTCGCCGTCTGCGACTTGCGACCCCTGGCCCACAGCAGCACAACGCTGACGGTGGCAAAGAGCGAGAGGCCGAAGACGCAAAGGGTCCAAAGATAGGGATTGGTGGCGTGCAGGAAGAACTGGCCCATCGCCTCGAAGCCGATGGCCGTAGCGGCAATCGCCGCCCAAGCCCAGGTGCGGACCGTGTCGTTCACTTCCTTCGGTGCGCCGGGGCCTTCCACATCCTTCATCAGCATGTCGATGATCGCGCCCTGTGCCTCGCCGGGCGGCTGCGGCACGGCCAAATCGGCCCCGTCCGCTTCCTTTTCCATGCGCTTGGCAACAAAGGCCGCCCAGCGCCGGCCCAGCGCCGTTTTCGGTTCGACCACCGCCCGCGTTTCCTCTTCCTCGATGACCTGCACCTGGACCGGGATGGCGCGCTCACCCACCTTGCGCGCGCGATACCAGTTGAAGGCCGTGACGGCGGCAAACAGGGCGGCGCCGGGCAGCGATGTCTCGAAGGAGGGGAAGATCAGCAGTGCGGAAGCAACCAGGTGCAGGCCGCGCTCTGTCCATGACATGTGGGTGAAGATGTAGCCCGTGCAGGCCAGCGCCAGCGCCGTGAGCGACAAGCCCGCCGAGATGGTGACATGGACGATCTCGGGCACCGTGCCTTCCAGCAGAAGCGCCGGCGCATAAACCATAAGCGTTGGTAGCAGGAAGGTGGCAGCGCCGAGGCGCGTAGCCTGCCAGCCCACCGTCATCGGGTTGGCCTTGGCGATCGGCGCGGCGGCAAAAGCCGTGAAGGCGACAGGTGGCGTGATGTTGGAGATGTTGCCCCAGTAGAAGGCAAAGAAATGTGCAGCGATTTCGGGCACGCCGGCCTTTACCAGGATGGGGATGACCGTCACCACCATCGTGATGTAGACGGCGCCGGCGGTCATGCCGAGGCCGAGAATGAAGGCCATGAAGGCGCCGACCAGCAAAATCAGCCAGATCCGGCCATCGGTGGCATCGACCGCCCATTGGCTGATGGTGAAGCTGAGGCCGGTGGCAAAGACGGCGCCGATGATGACGCCAGCGCAGGCGGCCGTCGCGCTCAGGCTGACCGTGGAGCGAGCTGTCTGTTCGAAGGCATCGAACATGCGGATCGGCGACAGCCGGTTGACGCTGGGAATCAGGCCCAGCACGAAGGTGGTAACGACAATGACGGCGGCGACGAAGACGATCGAATAGCCGAGTACCAGGGCCAGGATGATCAGGATCAGCGGGATGAGCATGTAGCCCTGCTTCCGCATGATCACCTTCCAGTTCGGCATCTGGGACCGGCTGACCGACACCAGGCCGAGCTTGCGCGCTTCGAAATGCACCGTCAGGTAGATGACAAGGTAATAGAGGATGGCCGGGATCGTCGCCGCGAGCGCGATCTCCACATAACTGCGGTTCATGAACTCGGCCATGATGAAGGCGACACCGCCCATCACCGGCGGCATGATGATGTCGCCGTTAGAGGCCGCGGCCTGCACGCCACCGGCGAAAGATGGCTTGTAGCCAAGCCGGCGCATCAGCGGGATGGTGAAGGCGCCCACCGTCACCACATTGCCCACCGCGCTACCCGACAGCATGCCGAGGAAGCCCGACGACACGACCGAGGCCTTGGCCGGGCCGCCCGTCAGGTGGCCAAAAAGGGCAAAGGCAATGCGAGAGAAAAAGGAGCCACCGCCGGTCACCGTCAGCAGCGTGCCGAACAGGATGAAGACGACGACAAACTGCACCATCACTGCGATGGCGGCACCGAAAATGCCTTCGTCGCTGTAGATCAGGCTGACGAAAAGGCGGTCCATGCTGGCCGGCGGGCCGAAGAACGGCACCGGAAAATAATTAGCGAAGAGCGCATGCGCGATGAACACGAGCGAGATGACGACAAGGCTGAAGCCAACCGCGCGGCGCGTTGCTTCCAGTGTCAGGCCAAGGGCAATCGCGCCGGTGAAATAGTCCAGCGGCATCAGATAGGCCTTGCGGATCTCCCAGGTCGTCAGGAACAGCATGAAATAGACGGCGATCCACAGCGCGCCGACGAACAGAAGGATGTCGATCACGACGCCGACGGGGTGCTGCGTCCCGTCCGGGCGCTTGAAGATTGGCAGGTAGAAAAACACCAGCGACAGCGCCACGGCCACATGCAGGCTGCGAATGAGCATGTAGTTGGGCGAGCCGTAGAAGACGGCATAGATGTGAATGAAGACGTAGAACATGGCTAGGACGGCCATCACCCAGGCCCGCACGCTCCGGCCGAAGGGAACATTCGGCTCGAGCAAGTCCCGCATCACGTTCATTCGCTTAACCCCTGATGCCAATGGGCCGGGCGCAATCGCTGCGCCCGGCCCACCGGATTCCTGTCAATGATGGCCTGAGTCCGAGACCTCAGGAGGACGCCTTGACGCCCTTTTCCGCGTAATACTTCGCCGCGCCCTTGCAGACCGGGATCGCGTTGAAGTCGAGCGGGTTGACGGTGCCGATGTCGGTCGAGCCCGGGAACAGTCCATGCCACTCCTTGGCATGCTCGTTCACGGCCTTGGTGACTTCATACTGGATGTCGTCGGGCACCTTGTTGATCGAGGCGAGCTGATTCACGAACCAGGGCACGTTGATCGGCGTGGTCTGGCCCTTGTAGACGTTGGGCGGCATGGTCCGGCTGCCGATGCCGGGCCGCAACTCGGCCAGCTTCTTCAGCGATTCGGGCGACATGTCGAGGATCTTCATCCCCGGCGTGCCTTCGATCTGCTGCATCATGTTGTAGGGATAGCCGCCGGCGAAGAAGGTGAGGTCGAGGCGGCGATCCTGGAAGCCGGCAACCGTGTCGGCATAGCCATAGGTCTCAAGCACCGTACCGGCCTTCTCGACATCCTCGATCTTGACGCCATGCGCTTCGAAGGACGGCACGATCAGGTTGTAGAAGATGCCGCTCTTCGGACCAACCCACATGCGGTACTTGCCCTTCGGCACGTCGGCGAGGGTGTTGATCGGCGAATCCGCCTTTGCCACAGTGAAGAGGCCCGAGCCATACAGGGTCTGCACATGGCAGACATCGGGCGTCTTGATCGGCACGGTCGACTTGCCGTCGGCCGTCCAGCGGACGTCATAGGTGTAGCCGATCTTGTAGTGGATCTCGCCCTTCTGCATGTCGATCTGGGCCTGGACCGAGTCGCCGGACACGGCAGCGGCCTGCACGCCTTTGACGTTCTTGTTGATGACGTCGGCGAGCTTGCCGCCATAAAGCGGATAGGTGCCGGCAAGACCGCTGTTGATCTTGAGGAATTGCGTCTGGGCAGACGCCTGCCCGGCCGCCAGCATCAGCGCCGCGCCGCACGCAGCACCGAGCATTTTCGAACTGAATCGCATGTTTGACCTCCCGTTGTAAGTCGACCGGCTATTTTAAGCCTTGGATTTGCAATCTAGCAGACAGAATCGAACGCGCCGACGCAACAGCTTTCCGTGAGAAAGAGACAGCAATTTGTTGCTTGTCCGGACAGCTTTTCTAATGGCCTCGGCGCTTTGCCTCGAGAGGCTGCGTCATCGCCACCGGGTGTCCCGGGGCCTTGGGCAGCCATATTTATCGATTTCGTCTTGTAAATTCAGCGGCGATCCATGGTTTCAAACCCGCCGCTGGGCCATGATGGCGCGGCCGGAATGGCGCCGGCCGCCAAAAAACAACAGGATCAGGGCCAGCCAGGGGAGGTTGCATGTCACGACGCAGCGTGCCGCTCAACGGTCTGCGCGCCTTCGAAGCGGCGGCGCGCCACCTCAGCTTCGCCAAAGGGGCCGACGAACTCCATGTCACGCCGGCGGCGATCAGTCAGCAGATCCGCTCGCTGGAGGAATTCCTCGGCCAGCCGCTCTTTATCCGCGGCAGCCGCGGCATCGAGCTGTCGCTCGCCGGCAAGGCCTGCCTGCCCCATCTGCAGTCCGCCTTCGACCAGATCGACTTTGCCGTTTCGTCAGCCTGCACGGTGGGGGAATCGCGGCCGTTGACCATCCGCGCCTCGCCCTGCGTCGCCACCAAATGGCTGCTGCCACGGCTGCCCGAGTTCCAGGCGGCCTTTCCCGACATCGAGATCGCCGTCTCCGCCTCGTCTCAGATCCAGGAGTTCCGGCCGAGCGAGATGGACATGATCCTGCGGGTGCGCAGCGGCACCTTCAATGGCCTGACGACCGAGCGCGTCCTGACCGAATCGGTGTTCCCTGTCTGCAGCCCGACGCTGCGCGAACGCATTCCGCTCGATTCTCCCGCCGATCTTGAACGCCACACGCTGCTGCATGACGACACAATGGCCAAGGTCGAGACCTTCCCCGACTGGGCGCGCTGGCTCGACTTCGCCGGCGTCCCGCA
>CAXNFA010000097.1:0-6363 GCA_964201105.1 Alphaproteobacteria bacterium
CTTCGCCTTTAGCCCCTTGCGCAATGTGGGCATGGCGCCGATCAACCGCTCGACCGGCAGCTTCTCGCCGATGACACCGGTCGACGACACGAAGACTTCCTCGGCGCGGCAGCCGGCCGTCAGCGCGACAGCCGCCGTGGTCGCAGCCACCGCGCGCGCACCTTCGGCGCCGGTGAAGGCGTTGGCGTTGCCGGAGTTGACGATGAGCGCCCGGGCGACGCCCTTCTTCGCGCGGGCGCGGCACCATTCGACGGCGGGCGAGGCGGTCTTCGACGTCGTGAAGACGCCCGCCACCGTGGTGCCGGGATCGAAAGCCGCCAGCATCACATCGGTGCGGTCATAGCGAATCTTCGCCTTGGCCGAAGCGAGATTCACGCCGGCGAGGACCGGCAGGGCGGGAAAGCGCTTCGGCGCGAGCGGCGAGCGGGGCAGATCTTTCTTGGCGGCCATGGTGCGACCTGGTGACTTGCGCTTCGGACAGGGAGCCGCGCCCGACAACAGCCGGGCGCGGCAACGGAACGGTGGAAGCCTACTTCTTCGGCGCGACGCTGGGCAGCGGCTTGCCGTCGAGGCCCATGACGACGACCTGGACGCCTTCGCTGGCCTTGGCGAGCACCTCACCCATGATCTGGCCGGACAGCTGCTGCTGGATTTCCGGGCGCAGTTCCTCGAGCGAGGGCGGCGGCACCTTGCGGCGGTCGGTCACCTTGATGACGTGCCAGCCGAACTGGGTCTGCACCGGCTCGGACACCTGGCCCTTCTGCATCTTAAAGGCGACCTCGGAGAAGGTCGGCATCATTTCACCGAAGGAGAAGAAGCCGAGGTCGCCACCACCGGGCGCGCTCGGGCCCTTGGAGCGCTTGCGCGCGGTGTCGGCGAAATCGGCGCCTTTCTTGATCTCCTCGGCGATCTTCAGGGCCTCATCCTTGCTTTCGACCTGGATGTGGCTCGCCCGCACCTGCTCGTCGCCCGACTCTTCCTTGATCATCTCCTCGTAGCGCTTCTTGATGCGCGCCTCGGTGAGCTGCTCGGCCATGCGCTTGGCCAGGAAGGTTTCGTTCAGCAGGCGCTCGTTCATCATCACGACGCGGCGCTTGAAGCCTTCGTCCTGGTCGAGCTTTTCCTTGCGCGCCGCCTGCGAGACGATGCGGATATTGATCAGTTCCTGCAGCACCAGCGGGGTCAGCTGGTCGCGCGGGATGCTCTGCGCCTGCGGCGGCAGCTCCGACACGAAGATATCGATGTCGGACTGGCGAATTTCACTACCGGCGACGGTGGCCAGCACGGTCGTGGGCGCCGGAGCCGGTGCCGAGGGGCCTGGACCGATCGGGGTGGGCGCCTGCGCCTGAGCGGCCGTCACGACGAAGAGCGACAGGGCCAGGGCCGCCACGCAGGTGGTGCGGCCGAAGCGAACAGCGAACATGGATGTCAGAACCTTCCCTAGAGGCGCCCCACGGGCACCATCGGGCGACTTGTAGCATGGCCGGCGGGACTGTGGAGGCCGCTTCACGGGCGGTTGAGGACCCCGAAACCGGCCGATCCACATGGTCGCACGGTGGCACCATACCAGCCCCCTTGCGTTGACAGGCTGGTGGGGCGTCCTTATTTGTGCCTTTTCCCGGGGCGACCGCCCCGTTCCCCTTCTATTCCGGTTCCGCGGAGTTCTGCATGTTCGGCGCCTTGGCCAAGAGCCTCTTCGGCAGCGCAAACGACCGCGTGGTCAAGTCCATGCGCAAAAGCGTGGCCGAAATCAACGCGCTGGAGGCCGAGACCCAGGGCCTTTCCGACGCGGCGCTGCGGGCCCGCACCGAGACCTTCCGCCAGCGCCTGGCGGCGGGCGAAGGCCTGGACGATATCCAGGCCGAGGCCTTCGCCACTGTGCGCGAGGCCGCGAAGCGGGTGCTCGGCGAGCGCCACTATGACGTCCAGCTGATCGGCGGCGCCGTGCTGCACGCCGGCAAGATCGCCGAGATGCGGACCGGCGAAGGCAAGACGCTCGTCTCCACCCTTGCGGTCTACCTGAACGCGCTGGAGGGCAAGGGCGTCCATGTCGTCACCGTCAACGACTACCTGGCCCAGCGCGACTCGGCCTGGATGGGCCGCGTCTACAGCTTCCTCGGTCTGACGACCGGCTGCATCGTGCACGGCCTGACCGACGACGAGCGCCGCGCGGCCTATGCCTGCGACATCACATACGCGACGAACAACGAGCTCGGCTTCGACTATCTGCGCGACAACATGAAATACGACCTGGCATCGATGGTGCACAGGCCGTTCAACTACGCCGTCGTCGACGAAGTCGATTCGATCCTGATCGACGAGGCGCGCACGCCGCTGATCATTTCCGGTCCTTCGGAACAATCGAGCGCGCTGTATGGCCAGGTCAACACGCTGGTCCCGATGCTGGCCGACGACGACTACGAGAAGGATGAGAAGGCGCGCACCGTCACCTTCTCGGAAAAGGGCGTCGAGCATATCGAGGCGCTGCTGACCGAGCGCGGGCTGATGAAGGGCGAAAGCCTGTACGACATCGAGAATGTCTCGGTCGTGCACCACGCCCAGCAGGCGTTGCGGGCACACAAGCTGTTCACCCGCGACGTCGACTACATGGTGCGTGACAACAAGGTCATCATCATCGACGAGTTCACGGGCCGTGCGATGGAAGGCCGGCGCTATTCCGACGGCCTGCACCAGGCACTCGAGGCCAAGGAAGGCGTCGAGGTGCAGCAGGAAAACCAGACGCTCGCCTCGATCACCTTCCAGAACCTGTTCCGGCTTTATCCGAAGCTGGCCGGCATGACCGGCACGGCGCTGACGGAAGCCGGCGAATTCTCGGAAATCTACAAACTCGAAGTCGTCGAGATCCCCACCAACCTGCCGCTGGCGCGCAAGGATGAGGACGACGAGGTCTACCGGTCCGAGCGCGAAAAGGGCGAGGCCATTGTCGCCCAGATCGAGGAAAGCCAGAAAAAGGGCCAGCCGGTCCTGGTCGGCACCGTGTCGATCGAGAAGTCCGAGACCCTGTCCGCGCTGCTAAGCAAGAAGAAGATCAAGCACGCCGTGCTGAACGCGCGCTATCACGAGCAGGAAGCCCATATCATCGCGCAGGCGGGACGCCTGGCCAATGTGACCATCGCCACCAACATGGCGGGCCGCGGCACCGACATCAAGCTGGGCGGCAACTGGGAATTCCGCGTCGCCGACGAGCTGGCGAATGTGCCGGATGGACCGGAGCGTGACGCCGGCATCGCCCGCATCCGCGCCGAGGTCGAAAGCGAAAAGCAGAAGGTTCTGGCCGCCGGCGGCCTCTGCGTCATCGGCACCGAGCGCCATGAAAGCCGCCGCATCGACAACCAGCTGCGCGGCCGTTCGGGCCGCCAGGGCGACCCCGGCCGCTCGCGCTTCTACCTGTCGCTCGAAGACGACCTGATGCGCATCTTCGGCTCGGAGCGCATGGAAGGCATGCTGCGCCGGCTCGGCTTGAAGGAAGGCGAGGCGATCATCCATCCGTGGATCAATCGCGCGGTGGAGAAAGCCCAGCAGAAGGTGGAAGCGCGCAATTTCGAGGTGCGCAAGAACCTGCTGAAGTTCGACGACGTGATGAACGACCAGCGCAAGGTCATCTACGAGCAGCGCATCGACATCATGGAAACGACCGATGTGGCCGACACCGTGCGCGACATGCGCGAGCAGGTGCTCAACACGCTGGTGGCGAAGCATATCCCCCCCAACGCCTATGCCGAGCAGTGGAAGACCGAAGAACTGCAGAACGAGGTGAAGCGTCTCTTCAACCTCGACCTGCCGGTCAAGGACTGGGCGGCGGAGGAAGGCATCGCCGACACCGAGATTCGCGAGCGCCTGAACGACGCTGTCGATCGCAAGATGGCGGAGAAGGTGGGCAACTACGGCCCCGACACCTGGCGCATGGTCGAGAAGAGCCTGCTGCTGCAGGTGCTGGACCAGCATTGGAAGGACCATCTGCTCGCGCTCGACCATCTGCGCCAGGGCATTGGCCTGCGTGCCTATGCCCAGCGCGACCCGCTGAACGAATACAAGCGCGAAGCCTTCAACCTGTTCGAGGTGATGCTCGATTCGATGCGCGAGAGCCTGACGGCGCTGCTCGCCCATGTCGAACTGACCATGAACCAGCCGCCGCCGATGCCGGCCGCGCCGCCGACCGAGCGGCTGCAGGCAATCCACGCCGACCCAGCCACGGGCGAGAACGAGATGGCCGATGGCGACACGCTGGTGAAGCAGCGGCCGCTGCGGATGGACGACCGCAAGGTCGGCCGCAACGACCCCTGTCCCTGCGGCTCGGGCAAGAAGTACAAGCAGTGCCACGGCCGCGTGGCCTGAGGTAACGATCCATGACACCTGACCTGTGGACCCTTGTTGCCACGGTCGGTCTTGCGTTGCTGCATATCACCGCGGCCAGCACCGCGGCGAAGCTGGTAACGGGGATGCGCTGGTCGCTTGGGCCGCGCGACAATCCCATTCCCCTGACCGGTATCGCCGGGCGGCTCACCCGGGCGCAATCCAACTTTTACGAAAGCCTGCCGCTCTTCGCCATCCTGGTGCTGGTCGCCCATGTGTCGGGCGAGGCTGACCGCTGGACCTTCATCGGCGCACAGACCTATTTCTGGGCGCGCCTGGTCTACATGCCCGCCTATGCAAGCGGCATCCCCTGGCTGCGCACCATTCCCTGGGCGATCGGCATGCTGGCCCTGCTGCTGATCGCGAGCCGCCTGTTCTGACGCGGCGACGGAAAAGGCGCGCCTCGCCCGTGGTGTCGGCATGACCTTTCCCGAACTCTTCGTCGCGCTGTCGCTCGCGACCCTGAACCCGACGCCGGCCGCGGCCGACGACGCCTGTGCAACGCCTGCCCTGGGCGGCGGCGGCGCCGCACAAGGCACGACCTGCCACACGCTGAATATCGACGGGATGGAGCGCAGCTATCGCCTGTATGTGCCGCCCAATGCCGCGGCGCGCGACAGGCTGCCTCTGATCGCGGTGCTGCATGGCGGCGGTGGCGCCGGGATCAGCATGATCGGCATGACCAAGGGTAGCTTCCACACACTGGCCGACCGCGAAGGCGCCCTGATCGTCTATCCCGACGCGCTCAACCACAACTGGAACGATGGCCGCGACGACTTCCAGTCGAAGTCTCACACGGCAAGGATTGATGACGTCGGATTCCTGCGCACGCTGGTGAAGGATTTGTCGGCGCGCTTTCCCGTCGATCCGGCCCGCGTCTATGCGACGGGCGCGTCGAATGGCGGCATGATGTCGATCCGGCTCGCCTGCGAGGCGGCCGACCTGTTCGCCGCCGTCGCCCCCGTGATCGGCAGCATGCCGGCCAGCATCGCCGACACCTGCAAGCCCGCCCGCCCGATCGGCGTGGTGATGATGAACGGCACGGAAGACCGCCTTGTGCCCTATGACGGCGGCACCGTGCTGCAGCGGCGTGGCACGGTGCTGGGCGTCGAAGACACCGCCCGCCGCTTCGCCTCGATGAACGGCTGCGCCGCGCTGCCGGCGGCCGAGCCGCTGCCCAACCGCGACATCGACGACGACACGAAGGCCACGCGCATCACCTACAGCGGCTGCAGCAGCGGCGGTGGCATGGTGCTCTATCGCATCGACGGCGGCGGCCACACCTGGCCGATGGGCATGCCCTATGCCCCGCGCCTCGCCGGCCGCGTCAGCCAGGAGATCGACGGCACCGCCGTCATCTGGGACTTCCTGCAGCAGTACAGGCGCTAGCCAGCCACCCGCTCACCTGGCGTCACCGTCAGTTCCACCTTGCGCGTGAAGCGCAACACAGAGATGGGCGTGGGCACGCCGATGCGCTCTGCCGTCAGACGGCGGTGCAGGTCGTCGATGCCATGCACGGGCTCGCCCGCGAAGGCGACGACCACATCGCCGGATTCGAGCCCTGCCGCAGCGGCCGGGCTGGCGTCCTCGACATTCGTGACGCGCACGCCACCCGCTCCGCCAAGGCCGTGAAACACCACGACGCGGCGCGACAGCGGCACATTCTGGCCGCCCAGGCCGATGAAGCTGCGGCGCACCTTGCCGTGGCGGATGAGCTCGCCCACCACGAAGCTTGCCGTGTTGCTGGCGATGGCGAAGCACAACCCCTGCGCGCCCGCGATGATGGCGGTGTTAATGCCAACGACACTGCCCTGCGGCGTCACCAGGGGGCCACCGGAATTCCCGGGATTCAGCGCCGCGTCGGTCTGCACCACGTCATCGATCAGGCGGCCACCACGGCCGCGCAGACTGCGGCCCAGCGCGCTGACCACGCCTGCCGTGACCGTGTGATCGAAGCCGAGCGGGTTGCCGATGGCAACGACAAGCTGG
>CAXNFA010000098.1:0-6327 GCA_964201105.1 Alphaproteobacteria bacterium
CAGAAATTCCGTGACCGTGAGGGACACCGGCTTTTCATGCCACATGCAGGCGTGGCGCGCGGGATCGAGGCTGAGCGGACCGCGCACAATGGCTTTCTCGGCGTCGGTCGGCGGGACGGCGCCGCTGACCGCTTCCGTGCGCCGCAGCAGCGTGCGTACCCGTTCGATCAGCAGGCGCTGCGAGAAAGGTTTGCGGATGTAGTCGTCGGCGCCCATCTTGAGGCCGAGCACTTCATCGATCTCCTCGTCCTTGGACGTCAGGAAGATGGCGGGCACCGCGCTCGCGCGGCGAATGCGCGACAGCACCTCCAGCCCATCCATCCCCGGCATCTTGATGTCCAGGATGACAAGGTCTGCCGGTTTCTTGGCGATCGCGGCCAGGGCTTCCTGCCCGTCCGTATAGGCGCGGACGGTGTAGCCTTCGGCCTCCAGCGCCATGGTGACAGAGGTCAGGATGTTGCGGTCGTCGTCAACCAGCGCGATGTTTGCGCCCATGGTGTCCTCTCGAATGGCTTGGAACGGCGGCGCCCGTCATCCTGTCCAGGATCGGGCGTAATCTAGGTGCCACGCAGGCGTTTGACCATGTCGTGCGCGAGAAAGGCGGCGAAACGATGTCCGAATCAGGGAACCCCGTGCCTGTTGGCAAGATCGCCCGCGACCTGATCCGGGGGGCGCACACCGCAGCACTGGCGACGCTGGGCCATCGCGAGCCGGCTGGCGCGGGCGCGCCCTATGCCTCGCTGGTTCTGAGCGCCTGCACTCAGGCAGGGGAGCCGCTGCTGCTGCTGTCACGCTTGGCCGAGCACACCCAGAACCTGCTGGCCGACCCCCGGGCCTCGCTGCTGTTCGACGGCACGGCGGGACTGGACTCGCCCCTGACCGGGGCGCGCCTGAGCCTCCAGGGCCGACTGGTCGCCTGCGGCCCAGAGGAGGCTGAGCCACGCCGCCGCTTCCTGCACCGGCACCCGGACGCGGCGCGCTATGCCGATTTCGGAGACTTTGCCTTTTATCGGCTGGAGCCCTCGGCCGGGCATCTGGTCGCCGGCTTCGGCGTCATCCACTGGCTGCCCTGGACGGATATCGCCTTCGATTTGGGGGGCCATGAGGCCGCGGCGGACGCGGAAGACAGCGTCCTCAGCCATATGAACGAGGACCATGTGGACGCGATCGCGGCCATTGCGCGCGGTCAATCCTGGCCGGAGGGATCCTGGCGGATGGTGGGATGTGACCCGGAAGGTTTTGACCTGCGGTCGGGCGGCAATCTGCGGCGGTTTGGCTTCGACACCCCGGTAAAGACCGCCGATGAGATCCGTGGTGCGCTGGTCAAACTGGTCCGGGCGATGCGCGAGACAACGGGGTCCGCCAACGGCTAGGACGAATATTCCGCAATTTATGGTTAATTGTCAGGGGCTTGAACGACAACCGTTGATTCGCTTCTGAAAGACAGCTGTGTATAATGTTGCCATGATCCCTGCACTTGGCAGTGTTTCATCGGGTTGGGGCCCGCGGCCATGTCCATTACGACACTGATTGCCTTTGCATTAAGCCTTGGGCTCTTTTTCGGGTCCATCTGGCTCGCAACCGACAATTTCGGATCCTTCCTCGACCTGCCATCCATCGTCATGGTGGTTGGCGGCACGCTCGCTGCGGCCTTCGTGGGTTTCCAGGCCCGCTACGTCGTTGCCTCGCTGAAAGAAATCCCGCGGCTGTTTGCCAGCGAGAAAATTGGCCGTGATGCGCTGACGGTCGAAACCGGCAAGATCATCCGCTGGGGCTATCTCGTGAAGAAGCACGGCATCCTGGCGCTGGAGCGCGAGATCAAGTCGGCCAAGCAGCAGGATTATTTCCTGAGTTATGGCGTCGAGCTCGTCATCACCGGCTATCACGGCGACGAAGTCCGCGCGATGCTCTCCGCCGCCAGCGAAGGCCAGTTCGGACGCGCCATGGTCCGCGCCGACATTCTGAAGAACATGGCGGCAGCTGCGCCCGCCTTCGGCATGATCGGTACGCTGGTCGGTCTCGTCATCATGCTGGAAAACCTGGGCACCAATCCGGAAGCCATCGGGCCCGCGCTGGCCATCGCCCTGCTGACGACGCTGTATGGCGTGCTTCTCGCCCGGCTCGTCTTCCTGCCTGCCGCGAGCAAGCTTGCGCAACGCGAAGGCATCATCCGCTTCCGCAACTTTCTGGTTTCGGAAGGGTTCGCGATGCTCGCCGAGCACAAGAGCCCCCGCTACATCCAGGACAAGATGAACAGCTACCTGGATCCGGCCATTCACTACCACCTCGACAAGGTCAAGGCGCCGGCGGCGCCCCGCCGTGCCGAGGCTGCTGAATAGGCTGAGATCAGACAAGCTGGACGGCACTCATGGCCAAACCTCCGGAAATCAAGAACACGGAAGAACTTCCCGAGGATTGGCTGACGACCTATGCCGACTCCATCACACTGCTGATGTGTTTCTTCGTCGTTATGTTTTCGATTTCCGAACCCAATACTGAAAAGTACGAAGCCGTCAGCAAGGGGATCACTGAATCCCTTGGCAAGAAGGATGTGGACACCCCCTTCCGCGACCTGCGCAAGGACCTCAACAGCATGGCGACGGACGCTGGCCAGCAGAACGCCGTCGAGACCACGAATCGCGGCTTCGTTTATCCGTTTCGCGCGGCGCGCATGTTCGCACCGGGCTCCGCCGATATCCTGCCTGCGGCGGAAGAGCAGCTTGATCGCATCGCGCAGTTGCTCACGCTGCAGCTTGGAACGGTCAACTACAAGGTGACCGTCGAAGGCCACACCGACGATGTGCCCATCAACACGCCGCGCTTTCCGTCAAACTGGGAACTGTCTTCCGCACGCGCCTCGGCCGTCGTTCGCTTCCTGATTTCCCGCGGCGTGACGCCCGACCGGCTGTCCGCGATCGGCTTCGCCGAGTCGCAGCCCGTCGAAGGCAGCTTCACGGTCGACCCACAAAATCCGGCCCGCAAGGTCTTCATTCCAGAAAAACGGGAAGACAACCGGCGCATCGTCGTCAAGGTCGAGCGCTAGGCCCGCTAACCTCGCGCGGAAAACTGCGCGGTCATCCAGTCTGGCCAAACGGGCAAAGACCCTGCCGGCCTTGTTGGCGAAATCCCCGTCCGTGCCGACCGGCCCCTTTTTCGACTCCGAACTTTCCGTTCCTCCCATCGAGGGCGTCGCCGACCTGCTGGTCGCGCATCGCGACCTGGTGGCGCGTTTCGGACTGGGCGTGGCGCCCGCGCTCAGCTTCCGCCAGGTGCTGGCCCGGGTCATCGAGCGAAACGACCGGGAAAGCCGCAAGGTCGAGGCCACGCTTGCCGACTCGCGAAGCCCGCTGCCATGATTGACCCAACAGACAAGCAAGGGAGCAGGGCATGAGCGGACAAGGCGCTTGGGACATCATCATCGTGGGTGCGGGGTCAGCCGGCCTGCCGGCCGCCATCTTCGCGGCGCAGCGTGGCGCACGGGTGCTGCAGATCGAGGCCGATGGCCGCATCGGCGGCACACTCTACTGGTCCTCGGGCCAGATCAGCGCCGCGGGCACCCGGCTCCAGAAGCAACTCGGGATCGAGGACAGCTGGGAAGAGCATTACAAGGATGCCCAGCGCATCGCCCATGACACGATCGATCCGGTACTCGGCAAGCTGGCGACGAAGAATGCCGCCGACACCTGGGAATGGCTGGTCGATCTCGGCCTGAAGCCAGCGCCCGAAGTACCGCTTGCCGGCAGCGGCCACGAATTCTACCGCACGCGCCGCTACTACTGGGGCGCCAACCAGGCGGTGTCGATCCTGGAGATCATCCGGCCGGAACACGAGAAGCTGGTCGCTGCCGGCAAAATCGAGCTCCGCCTTGGCACACGCATGACGAAGCTGGTGCAGGACGCCAGCGGCCGTGTCACCGGCGTGGAGACCGAGAAGAACGGCCAGAAGGAGGTGTTCTCCGCACCCAATGTCGTCCTGACCACCGGCGGCTATGCCGCCAATCCCGAATTGTGGAAGGAGCTGACGCCGGATGCCGCCCTGCGCTCCATCTGCAACCCGTATTCGAAAGGCGATGGCATCGTGGCGGCGCGTGCCATCGGCGCCAAGGTGGACGGCGGCGATAAGTTCCTGTGCAGCTTCGGCGGCGTTCTGGAAGACCCCAAGAATCCGCTCAACACGCTGGCTGGCTTTGTCTTCGTCCCGCAGAAGCGCACGCCCTGGGAAATCTGGGTCAACGGGTCCGGCAAGCGTTTCGTGCGCGAGGATCACCCCAGCGTCGACCATCGCGAGCGGGCCCTGCGGGCGCAGAAGGACCAGCAGATGTATGTCGTCTTCGATGAGGGTGTCTGGCAAAACGCGCCGTCGCTGGACGGATTGCGGGGGCGCGACTGGCTCGGCAAGCGTTTCGGCAACCACCCGCACTATTCCAAGGCCGACACGCTGGCGGGTCTGGCCCAGCAGATGGGCGTCGATGCCAAGGCGCTGGAAGAAACGGTGAAGGCCTACAACGCCGCCGTCGACAGCGGCAAGGATGCGGCCTTCGGGCGCGAGATGCTGCCGCGCCGGATCGAGAAGGGGCCCTTCTACGCCTTGCATGCCGCCGGCTTCTCGGTGGTGAGCCCCGCCGGGATCAATGCGGACGAGCAGCTGCGTGTCACCGACAAGGCGGGAAAACCGATTCCCGGCCTCTATGCCGCTGGCGAAGTGCTCGGTTTCAGCCGGTTGTCGGGCGATGCCTTCGTCAATGGCATGTCGTTGATGCCCGCCCTCACTTTCGGACGTCTTCTTGGTCAGAAGATCCTCAGCTGGGAAAAAGCGCGCGCCGCAGCGGAATAGGATTTGGTGAAGATCCAAACGGAAACCCCGCCATTTGGCGGGGTTTTTTTTCAGTGGGCTTCGTCCCAGTTGGCGCCAACGCCCGTCTCGACCAGCAGCGGGACCTTCAGCGCAACCGCGCCTTCCATGACACGCTTCACCACCGGCTTGGTCGCCTCTATCTCGTCCTGTGGCACTTCGAAGACAAGTTCGTCGTGCACCTGCAGCAGCATGCGGGCCTTGAGCCCCGCCGCCAGCAGCGCGTTGGGCAGGCGGATCATCGCGCGCTTGATGATGTCGGCGGCGGCACCCTGCAGCGGCGCATTGATGGCCTGACGTTCCGCAAAGGACCGCGCCGCCGGGTTCTTTTCCCGGATCGCCGGCACATGGCAGCGCCGTCCGAACAGGGTCTCGACATAGCCATGCTCGCGGCCGAACTGCCGCATCGATTCCATATAGTCGCGGATGCCGGGATAGCGTTCGAAATAGGCATCGATGTAACGGCGAGCCTCGCCCTGAGGAATGCCGAGCTGGCGCGCGAGCCCGAATGCACTGATGCCATAGATGATGCCGAAGTTGATCGCCTTGGCACGGCGGCGCACCGACGGGTCCATGCCTTGGACCGGTACACCAAAGACATCGCTGGCCGTCTGGGCGTGAATGTCGATGCCTTCGCGGAACGCTTTCGTCAGCGGCGGAATGTCAGCCATATGCGCGAGCAGCCGCAATTCGATCTGCGAATAGTCGGCGCTCATCAGCAGCCAGCCCTTTTCCGCGATGAAGGCCTGGCGAATGCGCCGGCCTTCCTCGGTCCGGATCGGAATGTTCTGCAGATTGGGATCATTCGACGACAGGCGCCCGGTTGTGGCCACCGCCATCGCGTATGAGGTGTGGATGCGACCGGTCAGCGGATCGATCTCTTCCGGCAGCTTGTCGGTGTAGGTGTTCTTCAGTTTCGACACCTGGCGCCAGTCGAGCACCTTCTCCGCGAGCTCGATGCCTTGCCCTGCCAGCTGCTCGAGAATATCGGCGCCGGTGGAATAGGCGCCGGTCTTGCCCTTCTTGCCGCCATCAAGGCCCATGTCCTCGAACAACACCTCACCCAGTTGCTTGGGCGAGCCGATGTTGAATTCGCGCCCGGCGAGCTTGTGGATTTCCTTCTCCAGCCCCGCCATCTGCGTTGCAAAGGCGGCCGACTGCCGGGCCAGAACCTTGGCGTCCACCTTGATGCCGGCGCGTTCCATCGCGGCCAGCACAGGCACCAGTGGGCGATCAAGCGTTTCATAGGTGCGCACGACGTGCTCGCGCACGAGGCGGCTGCGCAGCAGCGTGTGCAGGCGAAGCTGGGCGGCGGCGCGCGGCGCGGCAAAGGCGAGCGCCTCCTGTGGCGGCATCTGGTCGATCGTGCGCGAGGACTTGCCGCTGCCGAGCGCATCCTTGGTTGTGGGAATTGGCGAATCCAGCATGCGCTCCGCCAGCCCTTCAAGATCATGGCCAAGACGCCCGGCATCAAGG
>CAXNFA010000099.1:0-6301 GCA_964201105.1 Alphaproteobacteria bacterium
GCGGCCGACCTTGATGAGTCGAACCTGGCTGGAGAACTGCCCGGGGCGTATGTCACAAGGCTGGCCGAGGCGAAGGCGCGCGCCGTGGCCGCGCAGCATGTCGATGCCCTTGTACTCGGTGCCGACACTGCGGTTGCCTGCGGCCGCCGCATCCTGCCCAAGGCGGAAGACGAAAAGACGGCTGCCGATTGCCTGCGCCTGCTGTCAGGCCGCAGCCATCGCGTCCATTCCGCCATCGCCGTTGTCGCCCCTGGCGGCATCCTGCGCCAGCGGCTGGTGACCACCCGGGTCACCTTCAAGCGTCTCGACAATCAGGAAACCGACGGCTATCTCGCCAGCGGCGAGTGGCAGGGCAAGGCTGGTGGCTATGCCATACAGGGGCTGGCCGCCGCCTTTGTCAGCGACATTCAAGGCTCGTATTCCGCCGTTGTCGGCCTGCCGCTGTTCGAAACATCGCAAATCTTGCGCGGGCTTGGCCTGCGGATTGGAACCCCATCGTGACCAGCCGCCTTCTCGTTTCCACCAGCACCGGCGAAACCCGCATCGCCCGTGTGGACGCCGGCGGCCTGGCCGACATCACGCTGCTGCGTGGCACGCAGGAGGAACTGACCGGCCGCGTCTTCATCGGGCGCGTGCAGAAAGTGGTGCCGGCGCTGGACGCCGCCTTCGTCCATGTCGGCCAGGCAGAGGACGGCTTCCTGACCGCGAGTGCGGTGCGCAACGAGGCTGCGAAGCAGGGCATCAACCGCCGCGTCCATGAGGGCGAGGTGATGCTGGTGCAGGCGCTGGGGCCGGGCGGCGGCGACAAGGGCCTGCGCCTGACCACGCAGATCAGCCTGCGCGGCCGCTATCTCAGCCTGCAGCCGTTGACGCCACCGCGCGAGGAAGACCAGCTGGCGCCGCTGCGCCTGCGCTTCGACCTGCCGGGCACGCTGACACCGCTGACCAAGGGCCCGCCCGAGGATGCGGCGCTGCTGCGCGCTGATGCCGAAAGCCTGGGCCAGCGCTGGGCCGCCATCGAACAGCGGCGCAACGAGACCGAACTGGCCGAACTGCTGGATGAAGGCGAGCCCGCGCTGATGCACGCCATCCGGCCGATGCTTGGACCGGACGCGCTGCCCATCGCGGTGGACGACGCGGAAACCTTCGCCACGCTGCGCAACGCCCTGGCCGCGCAGGCGCCCGACATCGCCGCCCTGATGACGCGCCACAGCGGCGCCGACCTGTTCGAGAGCAGCGGGGTGGAGGCCGATCTCGCCACGGCGCTTGCCCGCGTCGTTCCCCTGCCGGGTGGCGGCCGGCTGATCATCGAGCCGACCGAGGCGCTGGTGTCGGTCGATGTCGATTCCGGCAGCGGCACCGCATCCGACCGGCGCAGCAATGCCCGCAGCGTCAACATGGAGGCGCTGACCGCGATCATTCGCCAGATCCGCCTGCGACGTCTCGCTGGCCTGATTGCCATCGACTTCATCCACATGCGTCACCCGTCCGACCGCAAGGCGGTGACCGAGCTGCTCGAAGCCGCCTTCATCCATGACGAAATCTCCACCCGGCTGGCGCCGGTGCCGGCCTTTGGCCTGGCCGTGCTCAACCGCCAGCGGGCGCGCGACCCGCTGGCGAGCTGGTTCTTGCAGCCAGCCGCCGATAGGCCGGTCTGGCAGGCCGAGGCGGCGGCGCTGCGCCTGCTGCGCGAAGCCGAACGCGCGACCCGCACCGACCCGTCCCGCCGCGCGCCGCGCCTGCGCGCCAGCCCGGCGGTGGCGGCGCACCTCACGCGCCTGGCCGATAGCTTCCGCGCCCGCACGGGCGTTTTGCCCGAGGTGCAGGCCGACGACAGCATGGCGTCGGATGGCGGCACGGTTTCCACGGACTGAGACATGATTGACGACCCGGCAAAGAGCGCCAGCGCCCGCTGTCCGATCTGCCGCAAGCCGGCCGATGCGAAGCTGCGCCCCTTCTGCTCGCGGCGCTGCGCCGAGGTCGACCTGGGCCGCTGGCTGGGCGGCGCCTATGCCATCCCCGCAGTTGATCCGCCCGACGAATTCGAGGCGGACGACGCCGGCCCGCCGAGCAACGACAACCGCCCCGGTGGGTTCAGGCGGCCCTGATCGCGGGCGCTGGACACATCGCGCCGAATCCGCCTATAACGCGCCCTCATCCGTTCCGTCGGCACATGGCCGGCTCGGGGCCCAGGTAGCTCAGTTGGTAGAGCAGCGGATTGAAAATCCGCGTGTCGCTGGTTCGATTCCGGCCCTGGGCACCACTCCCTTTTCCTTCTGTCGTTTGACCATTTTCGCGTTGGCGTGACCGGCGATGTCACGTGCACGCATGCAGCGCAGGATGGCGCGGCAAGCCGGGGCTGGATAAGCTGTGCCTGAGCCTGCCGACAGGGCGCAGCCAGAAGGACCACGAGCATGAAGACCTTGAAAGACATGCTGACGATGGCGGAAACCGGCGTGCCGCGCATCAGTGTCGAGGAGGCCAGGGCGCTGCATGGCCGGCCCGATGTGGTCTTTCTGGACGTGCGCGAGCCACCGGAAGTGGCGGCTTCAGGCAAGGTGGCGGGCGCGCTTGCCATTCCGCGCGGGATGGTGGAATTCCGCGCCGACCCGGCCTCGGCCGCACGGGATGCCGCCTTCGATCCGGCCAAGACGATCGTCATCTATTGCGCCGCAGGAGGCCGGGCGGCACTGGTCGGCCAGACGCTGAAGGACATGGGTTACCCCAATGTCCGCAACCTGGGCGGGTTCAAGTCCTGGGTCGATGCCGGCGGCCCCACCGACAAGGCGTGAGGCGCGGCACCAGTCCACGACTGGAGAGTCCGGCATGAGTGTCACGCGGGAGATCGTGCGCTTCGTGGCCGCGGCGCGCTTTGGCGACCTGCCCGAGACGGCCATCGCCGCCACCAAGGGCGCCATTCTCAACATCCTGGGCAACTGCGTGGCCGGTGCCCGCACGCGCATCGGCGCGCTGCATGTCGAAACCGCGAAGGACATGGGCGGCGGGCGCGAGCAGGCCACGATCCTTGGCGATGGCGCGCGCGTTTCGGTTCCGCTGGCGGCCTACGCGAACGGCAACCTGGCCTTCGCGCTCGATTTCGAAGACACCCTCTATTACATCACGCATCCCGGCTTCATTACCGTTTCGTCGGGCCTTGCCGTCGCCGAGCATCGCGGCCGCAGCGGCCAGGATCTGCTGCTGGCGATCTGCCTGGGCTATGAGGTGCTGGGCCGCATGGGCCCCGCCATGCAGCCCACGCCCGAACGCGGTAAGCAGGTGTTCGGCGAGCAATATCACCCCTTCGGCGGCGCGGTGACTGCCGGCAAGCTGCTGGGGCTGAGCGAAGACGCGCTCGACAGTGCCTTCGGCATCGCCGGCACCTATGCCAGCGTGCCATCCGCCTACAAGTATTTTGGGGTTGTCGCCGAGACGCGGCCCATGCGGGAAGTGAAGCTGGGCTGGGGCTGGATGAGCATGGCGGGCACCCTGGCCGCGCTATCCGCCGAGCGGGGCTTTGCCGGCGGGCATGGCGTGCTCGATGGCGCGCACGGCTTCCACGTCATGGCCGGATCGGATCGGGTCGACGTGCCACGCCTGACGCGCGACCTGGGCTCGCGCTGGCTGGTCACCGATACCGAGTTCAAGGTCTATCCCGCGATCGCGCGCAACACGCCACCATATCTCGCCACCCGGGCGCTGGTGCTGGAGAATGACCTCCACGTCGATGACATCGCGCGCATCACCGTTCGCGGCATGCAGATGCACCTGGTTGGCGATTTCGGTCCAAGAAGCGCCGTCGATGCCCAGTTCTCCCTGCCTTATGCCGTGGCCGCCGCCGTTCTCCGCCTTGAACCGGGCCCGCGGCTCTACGACAACGACCGGCTTCAGGACCCGCAGATGCGCAGCCTGCTGGCTAGGATCACGCTGGAGCACGACGCTGATGCCGACGCGCTTTTCTTCAACGCCCAGCGCCAGGTGTTCACGGTGCATATCGACCTGAAGTCCGGCCGCCGCGTCAGCCGCGACATTGAGTTCCCGCGCGAACAGCCACGGCTCGACTGGAACGGCTTGTGCCGCAAGTTCCGGTCGCTGTGCGATGGCATTCTTCCCGATGGTCAGACGGGCGAGGTCATCGACCGCGTGGCCGATCTGGATCGCCAGCCTGATGTCGGACGGCTTGTCCGCTCCCTCGTTCCCTGACGAAAAATCCGACGTGCATCGAAGGAGTGCTGTCAGGAGGGATTCGCGATTCCCTCCCGACAGGCCATGCTCTACGATGAACCCATGACCCAAGATGGCGGACCACAATGAGCGACAACGTCACGAATATCCTGTTCAAGCAAAGTCCCGTCGCCCAGACCGCCGCGGCGGGCGATACGCACAAGCGCTGGCTGGTGAAGCGCCGCCCTGTCGGCATGCCGACGGTCGACGACTTCCTGATGAGCGAGGAAGTGATTCCGCAGCCGCGGCCGGGCCGCATGCTGGTGCGCACGATCTGGCTGTCGCTCGACCCGTTCCAGCGCACCGCGATCAACCCCAACCCGCGCACCGTCGAGCATGTGCCCCTGTATGGCGTAATGGTGGGCGATGTGGTGGGCGAGGTGATCTCCTCCACCCTGCCCGGCTTCGCGCCAGGCGACATCGTCAATGAATTGCTGGGCTGGCAGAACTATGCCGTGTCCGACGGCAAGGGCCATTACATCCACAACCCGTCTGGCGCGCGGAAGGTCGATCCATCGCTTGGCCCCATTTCCACCGCCGTGGGCATTCTGGGCCGCAGCGGGTTGACGGCCTATTTCTCGGTGCTGCGCGAGCTGAAGCCGCGGGCCGGCGAGACGATGGTGGTGTCAACCGCGGCGGGCGCCGTGGGTTCGATCGCGGGCTGCATCGGCAAGATCATGGGTTGCCGTGTCATCGGCCTGACCGGCAGCGATGCCAAGGTGGACTTCGTCACCCGCGAACTCGGCTTTGACGCCGCCATCAACTACAAGAAGGTCAACGACCTGGGCGGCGCCATCCGCCGCCTCGCGCCGAAGGGCGTCGACATGTATTACGACAATGTCGGCGGCCCGATCACCGACGCGGTGATGAAGGAGATGAACGCCGGATCGCGCATCACCATCGTCGGGATGATGGCGCATTACAACGAGGTGGATGAAAACGGCCAGCCGTGGAAGTGGCCCTATCTCGAATGGGGCGACAAGCAGAAGCCCTTCATCATCCACGACTACGACAAGGAAGAGGGCGAAGGCCTGAAGCAGCTGTCCACCTGGATCAAGGAGGGCAAGCTGCCCTATCGCGAAGACATCGTCGAAGGGCTGGAAAAGGCCCCCGCCGCCTGGATCGACCTGCTGAACGGCGGCAACATCGGCAAGCGCATCGTGCGCGTCGGCCCGAATCCGGCGGGCGTCGCCTGACCCTTCCCCATCCTGTTCCCGAGTGAGTTTTCATGAGTCCCACGCATCACGGCCCGATCAAGATCGTTCATTCCGTCGTCGACCAGCAGGAACTTGGCAAGGCGATCCAGCAACGCTGGGGCCTGGCCGAGCCCTTCCAGTGCGAGTTGCTGACGCGCGGCATGAACGACGTGTATCTCCTGCGCAGCGGCACGGAGAAATTCGCCGCACGCGTCTGGCGCGCCGGCATACAGACGCAGGCCCGCGTCACCTGGGAAATCCAGTTCCTGAACCATCTGAAAGCCAGGGGCCTGCCGGTGGTGGTGGCATTGCCCGACCGCAACGGCGACTACACCTTTTCCCTCGACGCGCCGGAAGGCGTGCGCCAGGTCTGCCTGTTCGAATGGGCGGAAGGTCGCGACTTTGCCGTGGTTCCCAATGCCGACCGGGCCGAACGTCTCGGCCGCCTCGTCGGCCAGGTGAATGTGGCGGGCCATGACTTCAAGCCGGCGACGCGCCGGCCGATCGATTTCGCCACGACAGAAATCCGCAACAATGTCTGGGCCGCGCAGATGCGCCTGTTCGGCCGGCCCGAGGCCGAGCTGAAATTCTATGCCGACATCAGCGAGAAGATCGCGGCGGGCCTCGACGCCGTCTATGCCCGGGGCGTGCCCTATGGTCCGATCCATGGCGACGTGCATGCCTTGAACGCCTTTGTCGACGACGCCGACCGGATCAGGCTGTTCGACTTCGACACCTGCGGCGAGGCGCATTATGCACACGACCTCGTCAGCTTCATCTGGGCCAACAAGATCTTCTACGACAACCGCGGGATGAAGGGCCTGAACGCCGAGATCAATGCGGCCTACCAGGCAGGCTATGAAGCCGTGCGGCCCTTGCAGCCG
>CAXNFA010000100.1:0-6284 GCA_964201105.1 Alphaproteobacteria bacterium
TTCAAAGGGCACAAACGCCCGCCGGCCCCGCTAGTCGCCGGGCGCGGGCAAGCCTGCACCAAAAATATGGTGCACTGCAAAAAGGATTCTAGTCCGGGATGACGTTTAGGGAAAGCGCCTTACAGGAAACGCCTTATCTGCCGGGCCATGTCTTCGGGGCTGGTGCCGCCCCGGAAATGGGTCACATAGCCGCCGTCGGGGCCGATCAGGAAGATGATGGACGAGTGATCCATCAGATACTCGGTCGTTGCGCCGGTGTCCCGGGCGCGGGCGAAATACACGCCATAGGCGCGGGCGGCTGCCTTGGTCTGGTCGATCGTGCCGGTCAGGGCCTGCAGGCGGGGATGGAAATGGCTGGCATAGGTCTTCATCTGCTCAACCGTGTCCCGCTCCGGATCGATGGTGATGAAGACCGGATCTATCCCCTTGCTCTGGTCCCCGAGGATCTCCAGGGCATTGTTCATTGTCTGCAATTCTGTCGGGCAGACATCAGGGCAATAGGTGTAGCCGAAATAGACCAGCATGTAGCGGCCGGCGAAGCTCTTCTCCGTGACTGGTTCTCCCTGCTGGTTCACCAGGGCGAAGGGGCCTCCGATCGCCGGGCGCGTTACCACGCTGTCGGGCCGGGTGATTGGAATGAGGAAGCCAAGGCCAAGACCGATGGTCACGGCCGCCACGGCGGCCACAATCAGCATCCAGCCGCGACGGGGCTTTGGAGGAGTGGCGGGTTTCGTCATCCCGCGACCAAATGAGCCCGTCCCGGGCGGCGGTCAACCCACGGGCGCGCGATCACGCCGCGATGAGACCCCATGCCGCACCGGCAAGGATGGCTGGCCAGGCGAAGCGCCGGTCGGCGAGCAGGCGCATGTGCCGCCGCTCGCTCTGCCAGTTCAGGCCATCCAGGGCGGCACCGATGGCGCCCACCATCAGCAACGCCCCGAACAGCCGGTCGGCGGTTGAACCGTGGCTGCCAAGGCCGGCGGGATAGGCAATCGCATAGATGATGACAGCAATGGCAAGCGCCAGAGAAACCAGGCGAGGCCAGCCGCTGGCCGACAGGAAAGACGTAAACATAGCCCGGCAATCTAGCAGACCTTGCCGCGCCGTCGGTGCAATTGACGGCCCTGCCGCTTCGCTCCCATCCTGCCCCGATGTTGGGGGAAGTCCTGGAAAGCAGCTTGTGGGGCGGTCTGGCGCCTGGCCCCGAGCCGCTGTTTCTGCTGCTCGCGGCGCTGGCCATAGACGCGGCGCTGGGGCTGCTGCCGGGGCGTGGCCGCTCCCTTGCGAGGATCGACCGGCTGGTTCTGGGCGTGGTCGGCTGGTTTGAACCGCGCCTCAACCGCATCCAGCGCAGCGGCATGACACGGGCCGTACGCGGGCTGATCCTGACGCTGATCCTGGTTGCAGCGGCGCTGCTCGCGGCGGGCGCAATCGCCTGGGCGGGCCACGCCCTGCCGTTCGGCTGGCTGCTGGTGCTGGCCCTGCTGCTGCTGGTTCTTGCGCAGTCGCAGCCACTCGCCGCAGCCGGTGTGCTGCTGCCCTATCTGCCCGATGCTGTCGGCAAGTTTCCCGCTCACCGGGAATGGCCTCTGCTCGCGGCATATCCGGCACCCCCAATCTTGACCCGTGATGTCTATGCGGCGGCGCGTGGCGCAGTGGAGCACCTGGCCGGGCGGTTTGCCGAAGGCGTGGTCGGCCCTGTCTTCTGGTTCGTGCTGCTTGGATTGCCGGGCTTGCTGATCTATCGGATTCTTGCGACCGCGGGCCGCGCCTTCGGCCACACCGATCCGCGTTATGCCTATTTCGGCTTTGTGCCGGCGCGGTTGAACGAGGCCTTCGGTTTCCTGCCGCTCCGTCTTGCGGCGGCCTTGCTCGTGGTGGCGGCGCTGTTCGCGCCCCGGGCTCGCCCGCAGCGCGCGCTGCGCTGCGTTTTTGCCCAAGCGCCGGGTCATCCTGCGCGCGGCCTCGCTTGGCCGGTTGCTTCGATGGCAGGTGCCTTTGGATTCGCCCTGGCGGGCCCGCGTGGCGAGACCACGGGATACGCCTGGCTCGGGCCGGCCGATGGTCGGGCCCGGCTCGGCGCGCCGGATGTTCGTCAGGCGCGCTATCTCGTCGTCGTGGGGTGTCTGCTGAATGGGCTCGTCGTCGCGCTGATCGCCCTCGCGCGCGCCACGCTGTAACGCAGACACGAGAAACCCGGGCCGATTGCTCGGCCCGGGCTTGTCTTTCGTGCGGTTACTGCGCTTTCGCCAGGGCGGCGATCGAAGTGCGCAGATTGGCGCTGTTGGCATCGGCCAGGCCCGTACCGGCGAGAACGTCGGCCGGCGTGACGGGCTTGCCGTAATAGGCGCGGTTCGCGTCGGTGTCAGGCGCCAGAACCGAACCCTCCAGCGCGATGCCGCCGAACAGGCCCTTCGACAACGCGAATGCGTAGACGTCATCGCTCAGGTTCGTCGTCGTCGACGCCTCGAGGCCCGCACCGACCGGGCCGGCCGCGATGCCTATGTCGGCGCCGAGCTTCACGTTGTTCTTCAGAACGGCATCGACAGCCTTGTCGGTCATCAGCACAAGGATCACTTCGGACGCCTGCGCGCCGGCCTGCAGGCCGATGCTGCCGCCAGCGACAGTGTAGAACGCCGGTGCGCTCCAGTTGCCGTTGCGCTGAGTCAGCATCACGGCGCTGCCGCCTTCACCACCAATGATGAAACCGGCCTTGATCAGCTGCGGCACGACGACAATGCCCTTGGCGCGCGACAGAAGGTTGCGCAGCGGGCCCATGTCCGGGTTGGCGCGGAATGTATCGACCGTTGCTGCCGCCTTGGCGACAAGATTGACGTTTTCGTTTACGGCAGCCTGAGCGAACGCCGGAGCCGTGTGAGCAGCGGCGACTGCCGTCAGGACGGCCACGCCGGTGAAAAGAGTACGAAGGGTTTTCGCGATCATAGTGGGATACCTCCGGCGCATTAACGCCGTTCGCGGGGCAAGGTTCGACCCGCCGCGACGGCTACCGCGAGCAGGAAAACCGCGGAAACGCGACCTTTTCACAGGTTGCAGAGGATGAAGGTTGATGGACGGGGCCCCAACGCGCGGATACGTTCGCGCCATGACCATCCTTGGCGACAGCCGCCCTGATTCCGGAACGCCGACCGCCGTGCGCGGCCGCGTGCGCCTGCAAACGCTCGTGCTCATTCGCTGGGTGGCCTTGGTGGGCCAGACCGCGGCCATCGTTTTCGTGCATCTTGGGCTCGGCTATCCCATGCCCTTCGTGCTGGCGCTGGCGGCAGTTGCCGCGTCGGTCGCGCTCAATCTCTTTCTTACCCTGCGCTATCCGCCCACGACGCGCCTTTCGGACGCCCAGGCGGCGCTCTATCTCGCCTATGACACGGTACAGCTTGGCGTGCTGCTGTTCCTGACCGGCGGCGTGCAAAATCCCTTTGCGATTCTCGTGCTGGTGCCGGTGACGATCTCCGCCTCGATTCTGTCGCTGCGTGCGACGGTGTCGCTCGTGCTGCTGGCCATTGCCGCGCTCAGCCTGATCGCAAATTATCACCTGCCGCTGCCCTGGGGGGTGCCGGGCTTCGCACTGCCGCCGCTCTATGTCACCGGGATGTGGATCGCCCTCGCGCTCGGCGCTGTTTTCGTCACCATCTATGCGTGGCGGGTGGCGGCGGAATCGCGCCGCATGTCGGACGCACTCGCCGAGACGCAGCTGGCGCTGGCGAAGGAGCAGCGCTTGTCTGCCCTGGGCACTCTCGCCGCCGCGGCGGCCCACGAACTGGGGACACCCCTCGGTACCATCACAGTAGTGGCCAAGGAACTGTCGCGCGAACTGCCACCGACGGGCGCCGTGGCCGATGACGTGCGGCTATTGATCGCGGAGGCGCAGCGCTGTCGCGACATCCTGGCGCAACTCTCGCGCCGGCCGGAGGGTGAACCCGATCCGCATCTGCATCGCTTGCCGGCCCCGGCCCTGCTCGACACCATCGCCGCGCCCCATCGCCGGCGCGAGGGGGTTTCGGTCACGGTCGAGACAGCGCCGGGCCGCGGCCTCGATGGCACCGCGCCGCCCGTCCTGCCCAACGCCCCCGAAATCGCCCACGGCCTGGGCAATCTTGTCGAGAATGCCGTCGATTTCGCACGGAGCCGCGTGACGATCACGGTCGCCTGGACAGTGGCGGAGCTCTCGATCGTGCTGGCCGACGATGGTCCCGGCTTCGCGCAGAATATTCTTGGCGTGCTGGGCGAACCCTATATTTCCAGCCGGGCTGAGTCCGGCGATGGCATGGGCCTCGGCGTTTTCATTGCCAAGACGCTCCTGGAGCGCACCGGCGCCCGGGTGTCCTTTGCCAACCGGCAGGAAGGCGGGGCCCAGGTCTCTGTGACCTGGGCGCGTTCTGCCTTGGACGAAGCTGCCCTGTCCCCGGCATAATGCGCGCGCCATGAACACTGAAGCTTCCGCCCACGGGGCAAATGATCGCAGCCTGCTCATCGTCGATGACGACATGGCTTTCCGCACCCGGCTCGCCCGGGCCATGGAAACCCGTGGCTTCGCCGTGCAGGCCGCCGCCAGCAAGGCTGAGGCGGAGGGCATGGCGCGCTCGCGCCCGCCCGCCTTTGCCGTCATCGACCTGCGTCTTGGCGATGGCCATGGCCTTGATCTTGTGCCGCTGCTGAAGGAGCTCCGCCCAGGCATCCGCGTCGTCATGCTCACCGGCTACGGCAACATCGCCACTGCGGTGGCGGCGGTAAAAGCCGGCGCAGTCGACTACCTGGCAAAGCCTGCCGATGCCGACGACGTGGAAGCTGCGCTACTGGCCACGGGTGCCGGCAAACCGCAGCCGCCGGAACATCCCATGTCCGCCGATCGCGTCCGCTGGGAACACATCCAGCGTGTCTACGAACTGTGCGACCGCAACGTGTCGGAAACCGCCCGCAGGCTCAACATGCACCGGCGTACGCTGCAGCGGATTCTCGCCAAGCGTTCGCCGCAATAGCGGCCATGCGGACGCTGCTCCTGATCCGTCCGGCATGACCGACCCTGCCCCCCTCTTCCAGCACGTGGCCCGCTTTGCATCCGCGCGCGTCCTCTGCGTGGGTGATGCGATGCTGGACCGCTTCGTGACGGGCACGGTCACGCGCATTTCGCCTGAAGCGCCAATTCCCGTGTTGCAGGTGGTGGACGAGAGGGTGATGGTCGGTGGTGCCGGCAACGTGGTGGCCAACATTTCCTCCCTGGGCGCCACCGCCGCACTTGTGACTGTCCTTGGTGACGATGCCACGGGACAGGAACTCAAGGCCATGTTGGGCACCATGGCGGGATTGACGTCCCACGCCGTTGTCGAGCCTGGCCGCGTCACCACGCGCAAGAGCCGGTTCATCGCCGGCAGCCAGCAGCTGCTGCGCGCCGATCGCGAGACTATCAAGCTGATCGGCGTTGATGCGGAACGCGCGGTTATCGCATCACTGCAGGCCGAAGCGCCTGGCGTGCAGGCCATTATCTTGTCCGACTATGGCAAGGGCGTGCTGACGCAAGCGGTTATCGATGCGGCGATGGCGGCCGGGCGCGCCCATTCCATTCCCGTCCTAGTCGATCCCAAGGGGGTCGACTTCACGCGCTATCGCGGCGCCGCCGTGCTCTCGCCCAACCGTGGCGAACTGCATGCGGCAAGCCAGATGCCGGTCGGCAACGATGCCGAAGTTGTCGCGGCGGCGCGCCATGTCATCGCGCGCTGTGGCGTCGGCGCCGTGCTGGTAACGCGCAGCGAACAAGGCCTCTCGCTGGTCGATGCGACGACGGAGCAGCATTTCGCCGCCGCCGCGCGCGAAGTGTTCGATGTTTCCGGTGCCGGCGACACCGCGGGCGCCACCTTTGCCACAGCCCTTGCCTCGGGCGCCCCGCGCGGCGTCGCGGCGGCACTCGCCAACCTGGCCGGCGGCATTGTTGTGGGCAAGGTCGGCACGGCGACCATCGATCCGGAAGACCTGCTCGACGCCTTGCACGATGCTGACCTGCGCGCGACGGACGCCAAGGTGAAGACGCTGGAGCAGGCGCAATCCGTGATCGCAGGCTGGCGGCGGCGCGGCCAGAAGGTTGGCTTCACGAATGGTACCTTCGACCTGATCCATCCGGGCCACATCGCATCGCTCACCCAGTCCCGCGCCGCCTGCGACCGGCTGGTGGTTGGGCTCAACAGCGATGCATCCGTGCGGCGCTACAAGGGCCCCGACCGGCCCATCCAGAATGAGACCGCGCGCTCCATCGTGCTGGCCTCGCTCGCCACGGT
>CAXNFA010000101.1:0-6271 GCA_964201105.1 Alphaproteobacteria bacterium
GTAGATCTGGCCCTGATTGGCGGCGCCGTCGCCGAAATAGGCGACGCACAACTCGCCGTTCTCCAGATACTTGTTGGCGAAGGCGACGCCGGTGCCAAGCGGGCCGTTGGCGCCGACGATGCCGTGGCCGCCATAGAAGTTCTTCTCGCGGGCGAACATGTGCATCGAGCCGCCCTTGCCGCGCGAATAGCCGCCGACGCGGCCCGTCAGCTCGGCCATCACGCCCTTGGCGTCCATGCCGCAGGCCAGCATGTGGCCGTGGTCGCGGTAGGTGGTGATGACGGCGTCCTTGTCGGACAGGGCCGCCTGGATGCCGACCACCACGGCCTCCTGCCCGATATAGAGGTGGCAGAAGCCGCCGATGAGGCCCATGCCATACATCTGGCCGGCCTTCTCCTCGAAGCGGCGGATCAGCAGCATGTCGCGGTAGAATTTGAGGAGCTGGTCCGCCGAAGCGGATTTCTTCCTGGTGTCGGCGCTCTTTGTCGCCATGGGCCCTCCCGTCTGCGGGTGTATTTGCGGATATCATAACGCCGGGCCAACGGCAAACGCGAGCCTTGAATGTCAGGCCGCGAGCACCACTACAGGTTTGTTTCAGAAGAGAAAAATGACAGTTAACTGATATTCAGTTAATTGGTGCATTGCACCATCTGCTAGTTGGTGCGGCGTACCATTGGCGCGTAGATGACCGCCTCGTCCTTGCGGACCAGGCCGAGCACTTCGCGCGCCCGTTCATCCAGCAGGTCGGGGTCGATCTGTTCGGGGCGCAGCAGGGACACGCGATGCTCCAGCGCCTCGCGCTGCGCCGTCACCGTGGCGAGCTGGGCCGCCGCCACATCGATCTGCTGGTGGTAGCGCAGCCAGGCGATCAGCCCGCGCTCGCCCTGCACGAAGTGGAAACCGAAATAGACGATGGCCAACGCCACCAGGAACGGCGCGAGGGCCGGCTTGGCGCGATGACGAACGTCTTTCAGCAATCCCATGGACAGGCAGAGAATCACATCAGAGTCATGCGGTCAAGCCGTTGTGATTCCAAAACGAATCTCTGCGGCCGAATGACTCAGGTTTGATTCAGCGGCCTGCCTTACGCAGGAGACGAAGACGGCTATCGCTTCACCGCGGCGAGACCCGGATAGCGCGCCATCGGGCCAAGCTCCTCGGCGATGCGGATGAGCTGGTTGTACTTGGCCGTGCGGTCGGAGCGGACCGGTGCGCCGGTCTTGATCTGCCCGCAATTGGTGGCGACAGCGAGGTCGGCGATGGTCGAATCCTCGGTCTCGCCCGAGCGGTGGGACATGACGGCGCGATAGCCCGCCTTGTGCGCCATTTCCACGGCCTGCAGCGTTTCGGTCAGCGTGCCGATCTGGTTGACCTTGACGAGGATCGCGTTGGCGACGCCGCGCTTGATGCCGTCGGCCAGGCGCTTCGGGTTGGTGACGAAGAGATCGTCGCCGACGAGCTGCACCTTCTTGCCGATGGCGTTGGTGAGCGCGGCCCAGCCGTCCCAGTCGTCTTCCGACATCGCATCCTCGATCGACACGATGGGATAGTTGGCGATCAGGGTCTCATACATCTTCACCATGCCGGCCTGGTCGCGGACCTGGCCTTCACCCTCGAAGTGATACTTGCCGTGCTTGAACAGTTCGGTCGAGGCAACGTCGAGCGCCAGCACGATGTCGCTGCCCGCCTTGTAGCCGGTGCTGTCGATCGCCTGCATGATGAAGTCGAGCGCTTCATTGGCGCTGCGCAGGTTGGGCGCGCAGCCGCCTTCGTCGCCGACATTGGTGTTGTGGCCGGCGGCCTTCAGCTTGGCGCGCAGGGATTGCGTGACCTCGGCGCCCATGCGCACGGCGTCGGCGATGGAATCGGCCACCACCGGCATGATCATGAATTCCTGCACGTCGATCGGATTGTCGGCGTGGGCGCCACCGTTGATGATGTTCATCATCGGCACGGGCAGGTCGCGGGCCTGGACGCCGCCGACATAGCGATAGAGCGGCAGGTGCAGCGCCTGCGCTGCCGCCTTGGCGACCGCGAGCGAGACTCCGAGGATGGCATTGGCGCCAAGGCGCGACTTGTTCGGCGTGCCATCGAGGTCGATCATCGCCTGGTCGATCATCACCTGTTCGGTGGCATCGATGCCGGACAGCACGTCGAACAGTTCGCCATTGATCGCATCAACCGCGCCGCGCACGCCCTTGCCGCCGAAGCGCTTGCCGCCGTCGCGCTTTTCCACCGCTTCATGCGCGCCGGTCGAGGCGCCGGACGGCACCGCCGCGCGGCCGATAACCCCGCCTTCAAGGCGGACATCGACTTCAACGGTGGGGTTGCCGCGGCTGTCGAGAATTTCGCGGCCAATGATATCGACAATCGCCGTCGCCATGACGTGCTGCTCCGTGTTCAGAAGGTGAGGGCGTGAGTCAGGCCGCAGCCTTGGCCACGCGGTCGAAGGACAGAAGGGTTTCGAGCAAGCGCCGCATCTCTTTCAGCGGCACCATGTTGGGGCCGTCGGACGGCGCCTTGTCGGGATCCTGGTGCGTCTCGATGAAGACGGCGGCGACGCCAACCGCAATGGCCGCACGCGCCAGCACCGGCACGAAGCGGCGGTCGCCGCCCGAGGTCGTGCCCTGTCCGCCCGGCTGCTGCACGGAATGGGTGGCGTCGAAGACGACCGGATAGCCCTCTTCGGCCAGGATCGGCAGAGCGCGCATGTCGGAGACCAGCGTGTTGTAACCGAAGCTGGCGCCGCGTTCCGTCACCAGCACGCGCTCGTTGCCCGAGCCGGTGATCTTGGCGACGACATTCTTCATGTCCCAGGGCGCGAGGAACTGGCCCTTCTTCACGTTGACGGCGAGACCGGTCTTTGCCGCCGCGACCAGCAGGTCGGTCTGGCGGCACAGGAAGGCCGGGATCTGCAGCACATCGACGGCCTGGGCCTCTGCCAGCACGCGGCAGTGCTCCGCCTCGTGGATGTCTGTCACGACCGGGCAGCCGAATTCGCGCTTCACTGCGTGGAACACCGGGATGGCACCGTCGAGGCCGACGCCGCGGCTGCTCGTCAGGCTGGTGCGGTTCGCCTTGTCGAAGGAGGTCTTGTAGATGAAGCCGATGCCAAGGTCGCGCGTCAGCTCGACCAGCGCGCCCGCCATGTCGAGCGCATGCTGGCGGCCTTCCATCGCGCAGGGGCCGGCGAGCAGCGCGAAAGGCAGGTCGTTGCCGACCTGCACACCAGCGATACCGACATGTTTCGCGGTTTCGGCCATCACATCAACCGCGACTGTTCGACCGCCGCCTTGATGAAGGAGGCGAACAGCGGGTGCGGGTCGAAGGGCTTGGACTTCAGCTCGGGATGGAACTGGACGCCAATGAACCAGGGATGATCGGGAATCTCGACAATCTCGGGCAGCGTGCGGTCGGGCGACAGGCCGGAGAAGAGCAGGCCCGCCTTTTCCAGCTGCTCGCGATAGGTGATGTTCACCTCGTAGCGGTGGCGGTGGCGCTCGCTGATCCGCTCCACACCGTAGATGTCGCGCACGCGCGAGCCTTCGGCGAGATCACATGCATAGGCGCCCAGGCGCATGCTGCCGCCCTTGTCCGACTTCTCGTTGCGCTCGTGGCGGACATTGCCCTGCATCCATTCGGTGATCAGGCCGACGACCGGCTCGCGGGTCTCGCCGAACTCGCTCGAATAGGCATCGGGTAGGCCCGCGAGGTTGCGCGCCGCCTCGATGACCGCCATCTGCATGCCGAAGCAGATGCCGAAGAAGGGCACCTTGCGCTCGCGCGAGAAGCGCACGGCCTCGATCTTGCCGGCCACGCCGCGCTCGCCGAAGCCGCCCGGCACCAGGATGCCATGCACGTCTTCCAGATAGACGGCGGGGTTCTCGCGCTCGAAGATTTCCGAATCACGCCAGTCGAGGTCGACCTTCACATTGTTGGCGAAGCCGCCATGGGTCAGCGCCTCGGACAGCGACTTGTAGGCATCGAGAAGCTGCGTGTATTTGCCGACGACAGCGATCTTCACCCGGCCCTCGGGCCTGGTCGCCTTCTGCGCGATGTCGGTCCAGCGCACCAGGTCGGGCGTGGTCTTCTTGTCCATGCCGAAGACCTTGAGAACCTGCTCGTCGAGCCCTTCCTCGTGATACTTGATCGGCACTTCATAAATGGAGCGAACGTCGAGGGCGGGAATCACCGCGTCCTCGCGCACGTTGCAGAAGAGCGCAATCTTCTTGCGCTCGGATAGCGGGATTTCATGCTCGCTGCGGCATAGCAGGATATCCGGCTGGATGCCGATGGAGCGCAGTTCCTTCACCGAATGCTGGGTCGGCTTGGTCTTCAGTTCGCCGGCCGCCGCCACATAGGGCATCAGCGTGAGGTGGATATAGAGCGCGCGGTCGCGACCGAGATCGTTGCCGAGCTGGCGGATGGCTTCAAGAAAGGGCAGCGATTCGATGTCGCCCACTGTGCCGCCGATCTCGACCAGCACGAAGTCATGGCCGTCGGCGCCGTCGAGGACGAATTCCTTGATCGCGTCGGTGATGTGCGGAATGACCTGGACGGTGGCGCCCAGATAGTCGCCGCGCCGTTCCTTGCCGATTACCGTCTGGTAGATGCGGCCGGTGGTGACATTGTCCTGCTTCGTCGCCGGCACGCCGGTGAAGCGCTCGTAATGGCCAAGGTCGAGATCGGTCTCGGCCCCGTCATCGGTTACATAAACCTCGCCATGCTGATACGGGCTCATCGTGCCCGGATCGATATTGATATAGGGGTCAAGCTTGCGCAGCCGGACCGTGTAACCGCGAGACTGGAGGAGAGCGCCGAGGGCGGCGGAAGCCAGGCCCTTGCCCAGGGAGGACACCACGCCGCCGGTAATGAAAATGAACCGCGTCATGGAAGGCGACCATACAACACGCGTGGACGAATCAGAAGCAAACAGAGGGACGCCGGCCGCACATTTCGTGCAGCGCGTGCGGACCGCGTGTGCAAGCTAGCGGGACTGCGGCGCGGTCGGCACCGCGGGCAGCGCCGGGACGGCAGGTGCGCCCGGTTGCTGCTGCGTCGCGGGCGCGGTCGTGTCGAGAATCGACCTGTTGCCGGTGTGGGCGCCGAACAGGATGGCAAGGCCGATGCTGGTCAGCATGAAGCCGGTCGCCAGGATCGCCGTGATGCGCGTCAGCAGGTTGCCGGCCGCGCGGCCGCTCATGAATCCACCGCCACCACCGCCAATGCCCAGCGCACCACCCTCGCTGCGTTGCAGCAGGATGACGCCGATCAAGCCGACGGACAGGAGGATATGGATGACAAGGATGACGGTGATCATGGGCTTCCCGCCGCACCGAGCCTGTGGTGCGGAATCCGGATGACATAGCGCATCGACCGCGCCGGTGCCACCCCCTTTTGTGACGCAGCCGCGGCGAATTCGCCGCGAATACCTGCCGATGTAGCTGTCACACGGCGGTGACAATGCCCCAGAAGTCATCCGCCTTCAGGCTGGCGCCGCCGACCAGCGCGCCATCGACATCGGCTGTCGCCAGGATCGCCGCCGCATTGGCCGCCTTGACCGATCCGCCATAGAGAATGCGCACGCCATTGCCCTTAGGGCCGAGATGGTCTTTGAGCACCGCGCGCAGATGGCTGTGGACCTGGCCGATATCGGCCGGGCTGGCGTTCCGGCCGGTGCCGATCGCCCAAACCGGCTCATAAGCGACGACGACGGCGTCGCTGGAGCTGGGGACCGATCCCCTCACCTGCCGCTCGACCACTGCCAAAGCCTCTCCGGCATCGCGTTCCGCCGCTGTTTCGCCCACGCAGACAATCGCCCCCAGTCCGGCGCGCAGGGCGGCAGAGGCCTTCGCCAGGACAACGGCATCAGACTCGCCATGCAGGCTGCGCCGCTCTGAATGGCCGACAATGGCATAGCGGCAGCCGACATCCGCCAGCATCTCGGCGCTGATGTCCCCGGTAAAGGCCCCCGACGCCTCCGCGTGGCAATCCTGGCCACCGGTCACAATGGGCGATCCGGCGACAAGCCGATCGACCTCGGCCAGCAGGGTCGCCGGCGGGCACAACAGGATCTCGGCCTTGAGGCTTCCCGCCCGCGCCGCATCGGTCGCCCGCGCCGCCAGCTCGGCAGCTAGCCCCGCGCTGGCGGCGGCCAGTCCGTTCATTTTCCAGTTGCCAGCGATCAGCGGCGTGCGCGTGCGTGTCATGGGGCCTCCTGCCCGCGCTGTAGCAAAGAAGTGGGCCGGATGCCACCCGCCTCAACCTTGCC
>CAXNFA010000102.1:0-6255 GCA_964201105.1 Alphaproteobacteria bacterium
ATCTGGCAGAATTGGTGGCTGGTGCTGCCCTGGATTGCAGCGGCCTTGTTCGTAGCCGCCGTTCCGCGCCAGAATGCCGGCAACCAGACAAAGATGGCAGCAGGAGAGACCCCATGACCGGTGCGGTACCGCTTCGCCCCCATATGCGCTCGAACTCGGCGCTGGAGCAGATGCGCCGCGAACTGGTGCTGGCCTTTCACATACTGAACCGCGAAGGCCAGGGCAACGAGGTGGCGGGCCATGTCACCGCCCGCCTGCCCGGCGCCAGCACCTTCTGGACCAACCGCTTCCGCCTCGGCTTCGACGAAGCGAATCTCGCCGACCTGCAGGAATGCGACTTTGACATCAACGTGAAGACCGGCGGCGAAGTGAACCAGGCGCTGCTGTTCCACAGCGCCATTTATGAAGCCCGGCCCGACGTGAACGCCGTGGTGCACACGCATCCGCGCAACGCCGTCGCGCTCGCCTCGCTCGGCCAGCCGCTTCTGCCGCTCGACCAGCAGGCGGCGATCTTTTTCGAGAACATCGCCAACTACAACGATCACGAAGGCGTCGTGCTCGGCAAGGACGAGGCGCGGGCGATTTCCAGGGCGCTGGGCGGCTGCCGCGCACTGCTGATGACCAACCACGGCGTCGTCGTCACCGGCAAGTCTGTGCGCGAAGCCACCGTGGGCGCCATCGTGCTCGAGATCGCCTGCGAAATTCAGCTCAAGGCCATGTCGGCCGGCACACCGGTGCAGCTGTCGCCCGAATCGGCCAATCACGCCAAGAAATTCCTCTCGCAGGACGAGCATATCGACATGCGCTTTGAATACTGGTCGCGCCGCGTGCTGGCCGAAAATCCGCACGTCGCCAAAGATCTCGCCTAATCCCTTTTCAGCAGGAGTCTTTCATGCCTAATCCCGTTCTTCGCCGCGTGCCCCGCGCCGAGATGACCCCACGCCTCCAGCAGGAATATGACGACACGCTGAAGCTGCGCGACGATGCCACCATGCAGGAAGTGGGCGCCAACGCCCCCGAGCTGATGGCCTGGTACAAGGACGAATTCTACGGAAAGCTGTTCTACAGCGGCCGCGTCGATGTGCGCACGAAGGAGCTGCTGCGCTATCGCCTGTCGATGACGCATGGCTGCGCCTTCTGCAACAAGGGCAACCGCGTCGCCTCGGCCAAGGCCGGCGTCAGCGCCGAGCAGCTCGCCAACATCATGAACGAGAATCACGCCTGCTTCTCGGCCAAGGACAAGGTCGTGCTGAAGCTCGCCGACCAGATCGTCATGACCAACATGCATGGCGAACTGTCGAAAGAGCTGCATGCCGAGCTGAAGCCCTTCTTCGACGACGCGCAGATTTTCGAGATGGGCATGGTCGCCGGCATCCTGACGGGCATGGCGAAGTTCATCTTCGTCTATGACATCGTCGAGAAGGAAGCCAACTGCCCGATCGTCCCGCTGCACGCCGAAGCGGCGGAGTAACGAACCCGATCCAAAGGCGCCGTCCGGAGCAGTCCGGCGGCGCCTTTTTCTTTGCGGAGACCCCATGCCCGTCAAACGCACCCGCGCTTTCTATGTGAAGACCGTGCAGCGCTATTTCGACACGATGGATGCCGGCGACGTGGATGGCTGCGTCGCCTGCTTTGCGCCGACCGGGACGCTCACCTGCGTCAACAGCCCGATGCATCTGAAGGGCCCGAAGCAACTGGGCGCCTTCTTCACCCGTCTGCATGGCAACACCAGGCGGATGATCCACAAGCCGACGCACTGGGTCGTGGACGCGGAAAAGGGCACCGTGGCGGTGGAGCTGCGCTATCGCAATGCGCGCAAGGTGGGCGCACCCTTCGACATGGAAAACTGCAACTTCTTCGTCTTCGACGCGAAGGGCCGTTTCAAGCGCGTGCGCTTCTGGACCGGCAGCACCATCGACCAGAAAGCCGCGGTCGCCGACGCGCGCAAGGCGCGCTGATTCCCGTTTGATTTGCGCCGCCAGCCTGCTCTGGGGCCGCTGGCGAATAGAAGAGCTGCGTCAGCTTTTGGGCCGCAGCGGCACAATGTCGTCGCGGCCGCGCATCTCGCCGTTCCAGCGCTTCGCGTTCGGCGCGGCAATGCCAAACTGGTCGAGCACACGCGCAGCGATGTGGTTGACGATGTCGTCCACGCTTTGCGGATGGTTGTAGAAGGCGGGCATCGGCGGCAACACGCTCACGCCCATGCGGGCGAGGCGCAGCAGGTTTTCCAGATGCACCTCGGTCAGCGGCGTTTCCCGCGGCACGATGACGAGGCGGCGCTTTTCCTTCATCACCACCTCGGCCGCGCGATGCACCAGGCTGTCGCCAAATCCCAGCGCCAGCGCCGCTGTGGTGCGCATCGAGCAGGGTGCGATGATCATGCCATCGGTGTGGAAGGATCCCGAGGAGATGGACGCCCCCATCTCCCCCGTCGCATGGACGTGGTGCGCGAGCGCCCGCACGTCCTTGATGGCCATGCCGGTCTCGTGTTCCAGCGTCTGCTGGCCCCATTTGGTGACGACGAGGTGAATCTCGACATCGCCCGCGGCCCGCAGGCCTTGCAGCACACGCACGCCGAAGATGGAGCCCGACGCCCCGGTAATGCCCACGATGATCCTGCGCAACGCCCGCTCCTTCAATCCGGTCACCCGCCTTTGATACGGCGGAAGGCGGCATCAGGGGAAGAGTGCTGGACGCCGCCAGCTTGCGATGCTTCGATCCCCCGGCATCCAGGGAGGAAACCCGCCATGAGCAAGACCGTCTTCCGCAACGCGCCCACGGTGAAGGCCCCGGGCGGCCGCTATCACCATGCCTCCATCGTGCCCGCCGGCGGCGAGACGCTCTATCTCGCGGGCCAGGTCGGCTATGCACCCGACGGAAGCCTGCCGGCTGACATCGAAGCCCAGGCGGAAAACACCTATGCCAACATCGTCCGCATCCTGGAAGACGCGCGCATGGCGGTGACCGACCTGGTGAAGCTCAACATCTATCTCGTCAATGTCGGTGACGCGGTGAAGATCGCGCCAGCGCGGAAGAAGTGGCTGGGCGACCATGCCCCGCCGGGCACGCTGATCTACGTGAAGGCGCTGGCCTATCCCGAACTGCTGCTGGAGGTTGAGGGCATCGCCGTCAAACACGGCTGATGCCCCGCGCAACTCCGGCGGGCGTCAGCGCCCGCTGGATTCCTTGTGCTCGCCGCGGTCGTTCCAGACCCGCTGGTCCACCAGCTTGCCGTCGCGCACCGTGATTCGGTCGACAAAGCGCACATCCTTGTAGGCGGAGCCGTTGTTGAGCGTGGCCGCCACCGTGCCCTGGGCATAGACGGCAATGCCCTTGTCGGTCGGGCATTCATCAAAGCGGTAGAAGGTCTTGATGGCATAGGAGCCACGCTTGGCCATGCCGGCCAGCACCTCCTCCACCGTGGTGAAGCGCTGGTTGCCGGGGAACAGCATGAAGAAGCCCGGCGCGAACATCGCCTTCGCCTCGTCATAGCGGCCCTGTTCCATCGCGCGCAGGTATTTCAGCACAAGTTTGCTCGCCGCGCCTTCGGCGGCGGCGTCGTTGCGCACCTGGACCGGCGGCGGCTGGATCGGATAGTCGCCCGGGCCGAAGCCCAGGATGGCGAGGTCGTTATAGACCGTCTGCTCGACAAAGCGGCCATCCGCGCCCAGCGCGAAGCGGTCGACGAAGCGGATGTCGCGGAAGGGTGATCCATCGACCTTCTCGCCATGCAGCATGCCGAAGCAGAAGACGACGCGGCCATCGGCCGTTTCCTCGAACGCTTCAAACGTCTTCAGGGCGCGCTTCTGGCGCGGCACACTGTAGGCGAAGAGCTGTTCCAGCGTTGTGTAGGTCTGGCCATTCGGGAACTGCATCGTGAAGCCCGGCGCCTGCATGGCGAGCGCCTTCGGCAGGTCGCGCCGTTCCATGGTGCGCAGGTAGTCGAGCACGCGGGCCGAGGCCGAACCCGGCTTCAGACGCTCTTCAACACCGGGCAGCACTTCCGCAAGATTGGCCATGGCTTCTCTCCCTGATCAGAACGTGAAATCTAGCACTATTCGTCGTCGAGGTCGGCCCGCAGGACGAACAGGCCGAGCAGAAACAGGCGGTACCAGAGATAGACGATCAGGAAGAGCAGGATGGCCGCCCCGGGAACAGCCAGCAGGCCGATGCCCTTGGACACCATCCAGGCCATGCCGCCGCCTTCGAACCACCACAGGATGGCGCCCACCACGGCCAGGGTGCCAAGGCTGGCGCCCGCCATGCTGGCCACGATCTTCCAGGGCATGTCGTCTCCTTCTGTCTCCGGGCCGCGGCATGCGGGACAGGCCGTTGGCGGGCGAATGGGGCCCGACTATAGTGGCGGCCTTGCGGCGGCGCGACCGGCCAATCAACGGCCTTTCTGCGGCCCTTCCCGCCGGTTTTGCGCATTGCCCACCCATTTCCGCGGCCTGCAGCCATCGGCCCGCCGCCCGTACACGAGGAGCCTGCCATGAACGCCTATCAGCCCATCGAAACCACCTATCCCTCGCTCAAGACCCAGATCAAGGGGCCGGACATCGTGGTGGCGCCGGGCTGCTATGACGCCTTCTCGGCCATGCTGGTCGCCAATGCCGGCTTCAAATGCGCCTATGTCACCGGCGCCTCCATTGCCTACACGCGGCTCGGCGCACCCGACATCGGCCTTGTCTCGATGACGGAAGTGGCCAACGTCGTGTCGCTGATCCGCGAGCGCAACGACATCCCGATGATCGTCGATGGCGACACCGGCTATGGCAACGCGCTCAACACCCGCCGCACCGTGCGCCTGTTCGAACAGTCGGGGGCCAATGCCATCCAGCTGGAAGACCAGACCTTCCCCAAGCGCTGCGGCCACCTGAAGGGCAAGACCGTCATCCCGACCGCCGAGATGGTGGGCAAGCTGAAGGCTGCGGTCGACTCGCGCCGCTCGGACGAATTCCTGATCATGGCGCGCACCGACGCCATCGCCGCCGAAGGCTATGACGCCGCCGTGGAACGCGCCGAGCGCTATCTGGAAGCCGGCGTCGACATGCTGTTCATCGAGGCGCCGGAAACCGACCAGCAGCAGCGCGACATGTGCAAGCGCTTCAAGGGCCGCGCGCCGCTGCTCGCCAACATGGTCGAAGGCGGCTCTACCCCGCTGAAGAATACCAGGGAGCTGCAGGAGATCGGCTATGGCATCGCCATCTTCCCCGGCGGCTTGTTCCGCGCCATGAGCTATGCCGCGATCCGCTATTACGAAGCCCTGAAGCGCGACGGCATCACCGATGCGGTGCGCGACCGCATGTATGACTTCAAGGAAATCAACCAGATCCTCGGCACCGACAACTGGCTCGCCGAAGGCGCCCAGTATGACGCGAAGAATTTCGAGAAGAAGTAGGCCGGTCCCAAAAGGCCCCCTTTCTGCCAACCCCGGGGCGAAAGTCCCGGGGTTTTCTTGTGTGCGAATCAAGGCTCTTGCGGCTCATTCCCCTTCATGGTCGAGTGAGTCTTCCAGTGAGGTCAGGAGATCGTCCATGGACAAGCGGATTGCAGTGATCGGCGGTGGGGTTGGCCGCAAGAATCCTCTGGGACCAATCGACGAGGTGCGCGCCCCGGGCTTTGCGGCCACGCTATGCGCCCCACGACTGAAGGTGTTTCCGCACACACCGCTTGAACGCGGACTGTCCATGCTCGCCTATCTCGACGCAGGCATCGAAGCGGAGAAGGCCGGGTACGACGCAGTGTTCATCAACACATGCGGCGACTACGGCATTGATGAGATGCGATCAGCCCTGCGTATCCCTGTCACCGGCGCAGGCGAAGCGACCTATGCCATGGCCGCGACGATTGGCAAGCGCTTCGCCATCGTCAAGATTTGGCCGCCTCGCATGAACTTCATTACGGAAGGCGTACTCCGGGCATCGGGAGCAGATGAACGCTGCGTCTCTATTCGCAATGTGTTGCGCGATGACGAGGTGGTCAGCACATCCACGGCAGTTGCCCATATCGGTGCGATGCAGGATCACAACCGCCACATCATCGACCGCACCATGGAACAGATCAGACGTGCAGTTGACGAGGACGGCGCTGACTCCATCGTGCTCGGTTGCACCTGTATGGCGGCCATTGGCCCGGAGCTTATCGATCGTTCGCCCGTCCCGCTCCTCGAGCCAATGCGCACGGGGTACAAGGTGGCAGAAGCCAGCATCAGCCTCGGCATTCGCCAGACGAGCCGCATTACTTATCCGCGCG
>CAXNFA010000103.1:0-6248 GCA_964201105.1 Alphaproteobacteria bacterium
GCCCCAGGCGTTGACATGGAACATCGGCACCACCGGCAGGATCACGCTGGTTGTGGACAGCCCCATCGCGTCGGGCATGCACACCGCCCAGGAATGCAGCACGGTCGAGCGATGTGAATAGACGACGCCCTTGGGATTTCCCGTTGTGCCCGACGTGTAGCAGAGCGACGAGGCGGCATTTTCGTCGAGTACCGGCCAGGTGAAATTACCGTCTTCCGCCGCCAGCAAGTCTTCGTAGCAGAGCAGGTTGCGCACCGCCGATTGCGGCATGTGCGCCCGGTCGGTCATGGCGACGAAGCCGCGCACGCCGGAAAGCTTCGGCGCCAGTTGCTCGATCAACGGCAGGAAGGTGAGGTCGAAGAAGACGTAAGTATCGTCCGCATGGCCAACGATATAGGCGATCTGGTCGGGAAAGAGCCGCGGGTTGATCGTGTGCAGCACGGCGCCCATGCCGGACACGCCGTAATAGAGTTCGAAATGCCGGTGCGTGTTCCAGGCCAGCGTGCCGACGCGGTCGCTACTCTTGACGCCCAGCCGCCGCAGCGCCGCCGCCAGCTGGCGCGACCGTTTCGCGGCGTCACGATAGGTGTAACGGTGGATCGGCCCCTCGACCGTCCGCGTCACGATCTCCGCATCGCCGTGATTCTGTTCGGCAAAGGTCAGCAGCGCTGAAATCGTCAGCGGCTGATCCATCATCAGGCCTTGCATGCAGGTCACTCCCGGTTCGTTGGCCGGAAGTGTAGTGCAGCGCCGGATGACGCGGAAATGTTAGACGTGCTGCAGCGCCGCAGGCGCGGTCACCGCGCCGATCAGTGCGCCATCAACACCGGCAAGTCGGCCTGGGCCAGGATTTCACTGGTCGCGCCGCCAAAGATAAGGTGACGCAGGCGGCTTCGCGTGTAGGCACCCATCACCAGCATGTCCGCACCCGCGGCCTTGGCATTGTCTAGTAGCGTGTTGCCAACGCCGCCCTTCAATTCCTTGACCTCGACCGCGCTGGCCGTGATGCCGTGGCAGGCCAGATAGGTCAGCAGGTCCGCGACGGGCGCTCCGGCCCGCTGGCCTTCCGGCAGCGCGAGCACCACGACCTTGTCGGCTTCGCCAAGGAAGGCAAGGCCGGCACCCTGGCCCAGTGCGCGGGCCGATTCGATGCTGCCATTCCACGCCACCGCGATCGTCTTGCCGAACATCGGGAGCGGCGCGTTGGGCGCAACCAGCACCGGCCGGCCGGTTTCCAGCAGGGCAATCTCGAGCGTGGTGCGCTGGGTGTCGTTGCGGTCGGACGAGCGGCTGGCGACGATGAGGTCGCAGAGTCGGCCCCGCATCGCGAGCAGATCGTCTTCACGTCCCACCGCAGTGGCAAAGCTGGCCGAGAAGCCACCCGGTGCGCGGCCGACGGAGACAGGGGCCGACAGCTTGCGGCAGGCGTCCTCGAAAATCTTGCGTGCCTTGTCGCGGCGCTCCTTCGCCTCCGACTCGACCGCGCCCATGATGTCCTGGATCATGTTGCTGGTCATGCCTTCGGCCATGTAGGCAACGCTGTCGCGCGGGTCGAGTGAGACATGGAAGGCTTCGACATGCGCATCGACATGGCGCCCCACCTGAAGGGCAGTTTCCAGCGCAACGCTCGATCCTTCGGCACCACTGAGCGGCACGAAAATAATTCTGATGGCCACGGCGCTCTCCCTCGATGATTGGCGGCCGCATCTTAACTGATGACCGGCTTTGCGCCACTCCTGTCAGCTTGATGCCGCCAGCGCGCTTTTCAAGACGTCATCCGGTCGCAGGGCGGCGTCGAGCGTATACCAGTCCATCGGGCCGGGCGGCGTTTCCATCTGCTGCTTCAGCACGTCCACGGTCGCGTCCGATGCATCATTCCGACGCGCCGCGATGCGCGCGGCCAGCACCTCGTAGGGCGCGCTGAGCCAGAAACCGCGAAACGGGACGCCGCATTGGCGCGCAATTGTCTCAATCGCCAGACGATCAGCCGGCCGCGAGAACAGCGCATCGGCAACGACGGATTGACCCGCCCGGAGCAGGCTTTCCGCACGGCCATACAGCGTCTCGTACACACGTTTCGATACATCGCCGCGATAGGCTTCCGGCGGCAGGCGGTGGGTTGATGGCACGCCGAACAGGGCCTTGCGGATTTCATCGCTCCGTAGCACCACCGCGCCGGGGGCGCGGCCCTGCGCCGGTGCAAGGCCGCGTGCCACCGTAGACTTTCCGGTGCCGGAATAGCCACCGACCGCGATCAACTGCGCGGGACATGGCGCCAGCAGGCGCTGCGCCAGATCGAGATAGCCCCGGGCCTCCGCTTCTTGCTCATCCCGCGCGCCATCGTCGCTGCCTTCCGCCGCCGTGGCGCCGACATGCGCGCGAATCGCCGCGCGCAGGGCCATGAAAAGCGGCAGCAGCTGCAACCCAGCGTCATCGTCCGCGTCACTCAGCCAGGCGTTCAGCAAGCCGTTGGCGAGGCCGCCCAGGTCATGACGCAGCAGATCCATCAGCACAAAGGCGACGTCGTAAAGACAGTCGCCAATGGCAAGATCCTCGTTGAACTCAAGCGCGTCGAACAGCACCGGCCTGGCGCCATCGAGGAAGATGTTGCGCAGATGCAGGTCGCCATGCAGGCGGCGGACATGGCCCGCGCCACTCCGTCGCTCGATCAGCGCCGCATCCTCCCGCAGCCGCGCCTGCAACGCGGACTCGAGCGCATCGACCGCCGCACCCTTAAAGACCCGCGGGACAAAGCGCCGCAGTTCCGACAGCGCCATCGTGACCAGGCCCGCCATATGGCCGGCCGCATCGGGCCGGCGATGCACCGCCGCTTCGCCATGCAGGCGGCGGATCGCGTCCGCCAGATCCCGCACCATCGCATCGGTCAGATGCCCTTCCCGGGCCAACCGGTCGAACAGCAGCGCCTCGTCGAAGCGACGCATGACGACCACCCAGTCGCGCACCGGCCCGTCGCCACCCAACACCAGCCCCGCACAGGATTCCGTGATCGCGACGACATCCAGGTAAATATCCGGCGCGCTGCGCTTGTTCAGCTTCAACTCGGCCTCGCAGGCCGTGCGCCGCCGTTCGGCCGTGGAGAAATCCATATAGTCGAAGCGCACGGCGCGTTTCAGCTTGTAGGCCCGGTCTCCCGCGAGAAAGACAATGGCGCCGTGCGTGTCGATGCGCCGCACGGGCGTGCCGCCATGCGTCGCGGGATTTGCCAGAAAGGCGATGACGCCGGATTGCGACTCGTCCGCCACGCTGCTAGCCAAAGGTCTGCCGCGTTTCGGTGACGCCTTCCGGATCCTGGTGAATCAGGACCTCCGCCTCCGGGAAGGCGTCGTGCAGGTCGCGTTCGATCGTATCGGAGACTTCGTGGGCACCCTGCAGGGAAATCCCGGCGGGCAATTCGATATGGAACTGGATGAAGGCATCCGTGCCGGACCGGCGCGTGCGCAGGTCGTGCATGTCCCGCACCTCGGGATGGGCCATGACGATTTCGCGGATGCGTCGTCGCTGGTCGTCCGGCAGCTCGCGGTCCATCAGCGTGTCATATGCGCCGCGCAGGATCTGCCATGCGCTCCACAAGACATAGCCGGCGATCACGAGCGCGAGAATCGGGTCGGCGATCGGCAGGTTGGCGAACTGGGCAAGGCCGATGGCCACGATGACCGCGACGTTGACCAGCAGGTCGCTCTGGTAATGCAGCGAGTCGGCGCCGACCGCCAGCGAGTGGCTGCGCCGGATGACATGGCGCTGGAACAGCACCAGCGCCAGCGTCAGCGCGATGCTGAACAGCATGACGGCAATGCCCGTCAGACCTTCCTGCACGGGCTGCGGCGCGCGCAGGCGCGGCAGGGCCTCGAGCACGAGGAACAGGGCCGAGCCGCCGACAAAAGCCGCCTGGCCAAGACCCGCCAGGGCTTCCGCCTTGCCATGGCCGAAGCGATGTTCGCGGTCGGCCGGCTGCAGGGAATGCCGGATCGCGATCAGGTTGACGAAGGATGCCGCCGCATCGAGGCCCGAATCGATCAGTGACGACAGCACCGCCACCGAATCGGTCAGGAACCAGGCGGCGAATTTCACGGTGACGAGAATCGCGGCAACCGCCAGCGCGGCATAGCTCGCCAGCCGCATCAGCCTTCCGGCGTCGCTGCCGGACGGACCGGGGGCTGCCGCGGGAGTACTCATGTCCGCGTCAGGGGAACAACAGCCGGCGCGTCCAGCCGGTGGCGGCGTGCTGGAAGTCGATGCGCTCGTGCAGGCGGCCGGGCCGGTCACGCCAGAACTCGATGCGATCGGCGACAACGCGGAATCCGGACCAGTGCGGTGGCCGGGGCACCACCGTCGGGTGGCGCTTTTCGACCGCGGCGACCGCGGCTTCGAGTTCCGCGCGGTCGCTCAAGGGACGCGACTGTTGCGAGGCCCAGGCGCCGACCTGGCTCAGCCGGTCGCGCGATGCGAAATAGGCGTCAGCCTCTTCGCCGGAGACCGGCTCGGCCCTGCCATCGATGCGGATCTGCCGGCCCAGCGACTTCCAGTGGAAGCACAGCGCGGCCCTGGGTTCGGCCGCCAGCGCCACGCCCTTGCGGCTTTCCAGGTTGGTATAGAAGACAAAGCCCCGCTCGTCCGCGCCCTTGAGCAGCACCATCCGCACCGACGGCTGCCCGCCCGGGTCGATGGTGGCAAGCGCGCAGGCATTGGCATCGCGCGGCTCGGCCGCCCGGGCCTCAGCCATCCACTCCTGGAAGAGCGTCAAAATTTCGCCTGAAATGGTGCGCATCATCGACGGAATGCCTAGCGGTTAATCGTGCAGACAGAATGGAACAGGGTGGAAGCGGAATCGTTCTTCATCAGGGCGGAACTTGCGCCTTGGCGGGATTGGTGCCGCGCAACCGTTGCGCCGGTCCGGGGGTAATCCCAATATAGGCCCTGGATACCGGCGGGCAAGCGCGGGGGAGCCGGATGGCTTCCTGCAAGGCCTTGTGAAACTGAGCATTTCTCTAATCGGGAGTTAAACACATGTCGTTTCCGAAACTGGCGCTCGTCGCTGTGATCGGGCTTGGCCTCACGGCCTGCCAGGACGCGGGCACGAAGCAGGGCGTGGGCTCGGTACTGGGTGGTGTCGGCGGTGCGGTCGCCGGCGCCCAGTTCGGTTCGGGCAAGGGTCAATTGGCTGCCACGGCGGCCGGCGCCCTGCTGGGCGCGCTGCTCGGCAGCGAGGTCGGCAAGTCGCTTGATCGCGCCGACCAGGCCGCCATGTCCCAGACGACCAACCGCACGCTGGAAAGCGCCCCGACCGGTCAGGCCTCTTCGTGGCGCAACCCGGATTCGGGCAATTCCGGCACCGTCACCCCGACGCGCACCTATCAGCGCAGCGGTGGAGAGTATTGCCGCGAGTACACGCAAACCGTAAGAGTGGGCGGAAAGACGGAAGAGGCCTATGGGACTGCCTGCCGCCAGCCGGACGGAACGTGGAAAACCTCTAGCTAAGCGATTGATTCGTTTAGAGAAGCCGGCGTTCGCCCCGCGGCGGACGCCGGTTTTTGTTATCTGGGCGCTGGCTGCCATCCTGGCCGTCGCTCTGCCGGCCATGCCGGCGCGGGCCGATTTCGATTCCGGTGTTCGCGCCTATGACGCCGGCGACTATGAAGCCGCCTTCCAGATCTGGCTGCCGCTCGCCCGCGACGGCGATTCCTTTGCCCAGCGCAACCTTGGCCATCTCTACCGGCTGGGCCGCGGCGTGCCGCAGGATTTCGGGGTGGCGGCCAACTGGTACCGCCGCGCCTCGGATCAGGGACTGGTCCGTGCCCAGGCTAATCTCGCGAACATGTATCTGCGCGGCCAGGGTGTCGAGCAGGACACCGAACGCGCCGCCGCCTGGTTCCACCGCGCCGCCGTTGCCGGCCACACGATTTCCCAGTTCAACATCGGCCTGCTCTTCGACAAGGGCCTGGGCGTGCCGCGCGATCCGGCCAAGGCGATGGGCTGGTTCCTCGCGGCAAGCGAGGGCGGCCATGAAAAGGCGCGTGAATTGCTGGACGCGTATCGCAGTGAGGGCGTGAAGCCGGCGCCGCCCGAGACGCTGCGCAATGAACCCGTGCTGGCCGAGGCGATCAATGCGCCGCCGGGTCCTGTCGCCGCCCTGCCCCGCGCCGTGGAGGAAAGCCCCGCCCCACGCGCGCCGACACCGTCGGAGCGTGCCGCGACTGCGGCACGGCCCGGACCGGCGCCGGCACCCCGCG
>CAXNFA010000104.1:0-6189 GCA_964201105.1 Alphaproteobacteria bacterium
TGAGACGAAGGCTCGCCATCAGCATGCCGGGCGTGATCTTGTCGCAGTTGGAGATGCAGACCATCCCGTCGGCGCAATGGGCGTTGACCATGTATTCGACGCAATCGGCGATCAGCTCGCGCGAGGGCAGGCTGTAGAGCATGCCGTCATGGCCCATGGCGATGCCGTCATCGACGGCGATCGTGTTGAACTCTTTCGCGATGCCGCCGGCGCGTTCGATCTCGCGCGCGACCAGCTGGCCCAAGTCCTTCAGATGGACGTGGCCTGGCACGAACTGTGTGAAGCTGTTGACCACGGCGATGATCGGCTTGCCGAAGTCGTAGTCCTTCATGCCGGTGGCGCGCCAGAGCGCCCGGGCGCCGGCCATGTTGCGGCCGTGCGTGGAGGTGCGGGAACGGTAGGCGGGCATGGGGAAATTCCTTGTCCGAAGGGAATGGTCTGACACCCTTCGTAACGAAAAACCCCAGCAAATTCAATTTGCAGGCTAGGGAATGGCCTCTATGGACGCGATTGCGTCAGTAGAAGGGATACATGCTCTAGGCGCCGTGCTCGGCCCTTTCCTTCAACGCCTGGTTCATTGCCTCGAAATCGGCGCGGAACTGTTCGGGGTCGATGATCCAGAGAGCAAGGCCGCGAAAACGCTCGCCCTGCACCAGCCGGGTGCCCTCGGGCGAGGGGTTGAGCACGAAATAGTGTTCGCCGTCGAATAGCCGCGGCAGGCCCAGGGTGCCCAGCCAGCGCAGCTCGCGATCGGGCTCGGCGCGCAGGATCACCGGGCGGAAGGTGCGTTCGCTGCCCGACCGGGGGCGCATGCGGTTGGTCAGGGTGGCGCCCTGCTGGATATCGCCCTGCATCGCGACGATGAAGGGATTCCATTCGGGATATTTCGCTGTGTCCGTCAGCACCGCCCAGACGCGGTCGGGCGGCGCGGCGATCGCGATCTCGGTAACGATTTCGCGCTGCGGCGCCATGGCCCAGCCCGCCGCGACGAGCAGGACAAATATGACAAGGCCGAGAAGGGCGGTCTTCATCCTCCAATCATAGCAGCAAGTGTGACAGGAACATGTCTACTCGGGCGTCTTGGCGGTGAAAACACCATCACGATAGCTTTCGCCGAAATAGACATGCACGCTCATGACAAGCCCATCGAGTACGCGCAAATACTCTGTGTTGCGGAAGCTGCGGCCGTCCTTCGCCAGGAAGAGATAGGTGATGAAGGCGCCATCCATGTCCGGCGTGATGCGCTCGATCCGGAATTCCTCAAGGTTGTCGCCATTCGGCCAGCAGCGGCGGAAGAATTCGTCGCGGCCGATTGCATTGTCGTAGGAACTGGTGAAGGTGAAGTTCGGCGCAAGGATGTCGTCCAGATTCTGCTTGCGCCGGTCGCGGAACGCCTCGAAGACCTCGCGCACGGTTGAGGCATTGTCGCGGTCTATTCTATCCATGGCCCATTCCTCGCTATGCTCCTGAACAAACGTCGGGAAAGAGGACACGTTCATGGCAAGGCCCGTCACGATCTACGGCATCAAGAATTGCGACACGATGAAGAAGGCCCGCGGCTGGCTGGACGGGCAGGGCGTGGAGTATGCCTTCCATGACTACAAGGCGTCCGGCATCGACAAGGCGACGCTGGAGGGCTGGGCGAAAAAGGTCGGGTGGGAGGTGCTGCTCAACAAGGCCGGCACGACATTCCGCGCGCTGCCTGACGCGGACAAGAGCGATCTCACCGAGAAGAAGGCGATCGCGCTGATGCTGGCGCAGCCCTCGATGATCAAGCGGCCGGTGCTCGACCACAGCGGTGCGCTGCTGGTCGGCTTCAAGCCGGATCAATATGAAAAGCTGTTTGCCGCCGGCTGAGCACTTGCGGGGGCACAAAAGACAGTGACCGGGACGCGCTTGATGGCGCCGGACCAGTCCGGCCTGTTCCAGGCGGTGAAGGACATCAGCATTGCCGAGTTGCGCGCCAACACGGTGAAGCTGGCGCAGTTCGCCACCCTGCTGAAGTTTCCCGTCATTGCGAGGGCCTCGGAACCGAAGGGCAGTGATCGAGAGCAATCAGAAGGCGCAGGAAGCTAGCCGGGGAGACCCGTTAGGGCGCCCCGCGGTGCGGCGTGCGGCAGGAAAGCCGCTTGACGCCGCGCCCGTCATGGCCAAATACCTCAATACCGTCAGCAAGGAGCATACCCATGGCACGCAAGACCACAGCCCGCCGGGCCAAACCCTCCGCCGCGCGCAAGGCGCCCGCCATCGACATCGGCATGAGTGCGAGTGATCGCGCGAAGATCGCCAAGGGGCTGTCCGAGCTGCTGGCTGATAGCTACACGCTCTATCTCATGACGCACAATTTCCACTGGAACGTCACCGGGCCGGACTTCAACAGCCTGCACCTGATGTTCATGACGCAATATACCGAGCAGTGGGCGGCGCTCGACATCATTGCCGAGCGCATCCGCGCGCTGGGTCATCCGGCGCCGGGCACCTACAAGGAATTCACCCGTCTGGCATCGATCAAGGAAGTCGAGGGCCAGCCCAATTCCAAGGACATGGTCCGCCACCTCGTCGCGGCCCAGGAAGCAACGGCGCGCACCGCCCGCAAGCTCTTCCCCCTCGTCGACAAGGCAAATGACGAGCCCACGGCGGATGTGCTGACGCAGCGCCTCGATGTTCACGAGAAGACTGCCTGGATGCTGCGCAGCCTGCTGGAATAGGCCGTCCCCCCCATCTGTCATGCTGGCCTTCGCCGGCATGACGGCGGGCGGCGTGGCTCCGCCCGGCAGAGAAAAGGGTTTTGGTGATGCGGAAAAGGCGTTAAACGCAGGGGATATTCCCCTGGAGCCGCCATGCCGCCCAAGAACAACCCGCTCAAGCTCAATCCGTTGCAGCTCAAGACCCTGACACTGCTGCAGGAACTCGCCACGCTGCCGGACGCCAGCAAGAAGAACGACGAAACCGGCAATGTCGAGCTGCTCTGGCTACCGCCGGCCCATGGCGACCATTTTCACATCGGTTCGGCGGTGGTGAGCGGCGCCGATGCCACGGGCTTGCGCAACCAGGCGGTCTGGATCGCGCTGTCCCGCAAGGGGCTGGTCTCGGACGCCTTCCCGAATTCGCTGGAACTGACGCCCGCCGGCCTCGCCTATGAGACCGGCCTTGGCGACCAGATTCTCCATCGCCACAGCGACCACTAGGCCGACCCGCTGCCCCGGCCCAGCGCTGGCCTGAATTTGGCCCAAATTTTCTTGGCAAATGAAGGGGTTGCTGGGTTTGCCTTGAACCGGCCCCGTCGCTATTGTGGGCCGCTTTTGAACATTGGATAGGCCGCTGTGGCAGATATTTTCCGGGAAGTAGACGAAGACATCCGGCGCATGCGCTACGAGAAGCTGTGGCGTGCGTATGGCAAGTATGTCATCGCCGCCGCGCTGATCTTTGTCATCGCCGTGGCCGCCGGTACCTTCTGGCGGCAGCAGGTTCGGGCCGAGCGCGAGGCGCAGAGCGCCCGCTTTTCCCAGGCCCTGGAACTCGCCCGTGCCGGCAACGACGAACAGGCCTCGGCCGCTTTTGCCCAGCTTGCGACAGATGCGGGCAGTGGCTACGCCGCGTTGGCCCGCCTCCAGGAGGCGGCCGCGCTGGCCCGCCAGGGCAGGAAGGCCGATGCCGTCATCGTCTATGATCGCCTGGCCGCCGACTCGTCGCTCACCAAGCTGGTGCGTGATCTGGCGACGCTGCTTGGCGGGCTTCACAGCCTCGACGCGGCCAGCTACCCCGATGTCCGGCGCCGCGTGGAACGCCTGACCGTCGACACCAGCCCCTGGCGTTTCTCGGCGCGGGAGATCCTGGCCGTTGCCGCGGTAAAGGGGGGCGACATGGCTGCCGCCCAGACCCTGCTGAAGCAGATTTCGGACGATCCGGAGTCGCCGGGCAGCGCCCGCGCCCGCGCCGCCGAGCTTCTTGCCCTGGTTGGTCCCACCGCATGAGCAAGGCCCGCGCGCCGTCGCCCGTCTGGCGTTTCGCCGCGCTGGCCGGCGCGCTGTTCCTGTCTGCCTGCAGCATCTTCGACCCCTACGTGCCGCCGCCACTGCCGGGTGACCGCCTGTCTGTCCTGTCGCTGCAGCAGCGCATCGAACCCGACCCCAGCATCCAGGATGTCGAGATCCGTTTGCCGCGGCCCTATGCCAATCCGTCCTGGCCGCAGGCCGGGGGCAGCGCGGCCAACGCGATGTACCACCTGGCGCTTGGCGATGCGCCGCGCCAGATCTGGCGTGCCAATATCGGCGCAGGCTCGCGCAGCGACCGCCGCATCACAGCGACGCCTGTCGCATCGCCCGACGCCGTCTTCGCGATGGACGCCGACGGACAGGTGACGGCGATATCGGCGGTCAATGGCAACCGGCTGTGGCGCGTTAACATCGTGCCGAGGCGGGAAGACCCCGGCGCGCTCGGCGGCGGTCTGGCCTTCTCGCAGGGTGTCCTCTTCGTCAGCACTGGCTACGGCGAGGTCATCGCCCTCGACGCAGGCAACGGCGAGCAGATCTGGCGCCAGCGCCTGTCCGTGCCGATCCGTGGTGCGCCGACAGTGTTCTCGAGCCGGGTCTTCGTGATCGGGATCGACAACCAGCTCTTTGCACTCGCGGCCGATGATGGCCGTACCCTGTGGAACCATGTCGGCATCGCCGAAAGCGCGGGCCTGCTCGGCTCGGCAAGCGCTGTGGCGGCCGGCGAATTCATTGTCGCCCCGTTTTCCTCCGGTGAGCTGACGGCGCTGCGCGTCGACAATGGGCGCCCCGTCTGGTCGGACTCGCTGGCCCGCGCCGGCCGCATTGCGGCGCTGGGCGATCTGAGCGATCTCAATGCTCGCCCGGTGATCGATCGCGGCACGGTCTACGCCCTTGGCTTTGGCGGACGCATGGTGGCGACCGACCTCGCGTCCGGCAACCGGCTGTGGAGCCAGAATATCGCCGGCACGGAAAGCCCGTGGATCGGCGGCGACTTTCTGTTCCTGCTGACGGCGGAGCAGGAAATCCTTGCCGTGTCGCGCGAAGATGGCGGTGTGCGCTGGGTGACGGAATTGCCGCGCTATGAGCGCCCGGATCGCCGCGAAGGGCCAATCAAATGGTCCGGCCCCGTGCTGGCGAGCGATCGCCTCATCGTGCTGTCGAGTGCGGGCAACGCACTCGCCGTGTCGCCCTATTCTGGCGAGACGCTCGGTTCGCTGCGCTTGCCGGACAAGGCGCTGGTGCCCCCCATCATTGCCAACGAGACCCTGTATATTCTGACCGACGGCGGCGACATCGTCGCCTATCGGTAGACATGGGCTTCCGCGTCGCCATCATCGGCCGCCCCAACGTCGGGAAATCCACGCTCTTCAACCGGCTTGTCGGCCGCCGCCTCGCGCTGGTCGACGACACGCCCGGCGTCACGCGCGACCGGCGCGAAGGCGTGGGCCGCTTCGGGCCATGGGAATTCACGGTCATCGACACGGCGGGACTGGAAGAGTCCGATCCCGATTCGCTGACCGGCCGCATGCGCCGCCAGACCGAGACCGCCATTGATGATGCCGATGTTGCTCTGTTCGTCATCGACGGGCGCGCCGGCATCATGCCGATCGAGAAGCAGTTCGCCCAGCAGCTGCGCCGCAAAGGCGTGCCTGTCGTGCTGGCGGCCAACAAGAGCGAAGGCCGCAAGGGCGAGGCCGGGATGATGGAGGCCTATGAGCTGGGCCTTGGTGATCCGCTGCCGATTTCCGCCGAGCACAATGAAGGCATCCTCGACCTGGTCGAGACCCTGGCCGCTGCGGCGGGTGCGTCTTTCGAGGATGAGGAGCCCGAGAAGGACACCATCCTGGTTGATGCCCCCGTCACGGATGAAGACGGCGAAGTGGTTGTCGAGGAAGAAGCTCCACGTTCCTTCCGCCTCGCCATTGTCGGCCGCCCGAATGTCGGCAAGTCGACCCTGGTGAACCGCCTGATCGGCGAGGACCGCCTGCTGACCGGACCGGAAGCCGGCATCACCCGCGACTCCATTGATGTCACCTGGACCGTCGAAGGCCGCACCATCACGCTGACCGACACCGCCGGCCTGCGCCGCAAGGCGCGCATCGACGAGAAGCTCGAGAAGCTGTCGGTGTCGGACTCGGTGCGCTCGATACGAGAATCCCATGTGGTGGTGCTGGTGATCGACGCCACCATGCCG
>CAXNFA010000105.1:0-6176 GCA_964201105.1 Alphaproteobacteria bacterium
CACCGCCGGCTGGCGGCGCTTGGTCACCGACCGTCGCGGAGCCGGCATGCGCGCGCAGTTGCTGATGGTGGCCATTGCCGCCATCGCCATCATCCCGCTGCTCAGCCTCGGCACCGTCTTCGGCAAGCCGCTCGCCGGGGCCATCGCGCCGGTCGGCATTTCCGTGCTGCTGGGTGCGGCGATGTTCGGCCTGGGCATGCAGCTCGGCGGTGGCTGTGGCTCGGGCACGCTGTTCACGGTGGGCGGCGGCAGCGCGCGGATGCTGGTGACGCTCGCCTTTTTCATTGCCGGTGCCGTCATCGGCACGGCGCATCTGCCCTGGTGGCTGGAACAGCCGGCCTGGCAGCCGATCGCGCTGGGCACTGAATTCGGCGTCGCCGGCGGCATCCTTGTCACGCTGGCCGGTCTGGCCCTGATCGCGCTGGTCACCGTCTGGTTCGAACGCCGCCGCCACGGCGGACTCGAAGCAGCGAAGCAAGCGCCACGGCGGGGACTGGAACGTGTGCTCCACGGTCCCTGGCCGCTGCTGTGGGGCGCGGTCGCGCTCGCCCTCCTCAACATCGCGACGCTGGTCGTCGCCGGTCACCCCTGGTCGATCACCTATGCCTTCGGCTTGTGGGGCGCGAAGGCGATCCAGGCGGTGGGCGTGCCGGTCGAGACATGGACCTTCTGGTCCTGGCCCGCGCAGGCCCGCGCGCTTGATCGCAGCGTGCTATTCGACACCACGTCGGTGATGGATTTCGGTCTTGTCCTGGGCGCCGGCATCGCCGCGGCGCTGACCGGCAAGTTTGCACCGAAGGCGAAGCTGCCCTGGCGCTCGCTACTGGCGGCGTCCATTGGCGGTCTGCTGATGGGCTATGGCGCGCGGCTGTCCTTCGGCTGCAACATCGGCGCGCTGTTCAGTGGCATCGCATCGGGCAGCGTGCATGGCTGGCTGTGGTTCGCCGCAGCCTTTGCAGGAAGTTGGCTGGGCGTAAAGCTGCGCCCCGCCTTCCGGCTGGATTGAGGGCTGCACCATGAGCGATCGCAACACGCTTCTCTTCGGCACGGTCTTCGTCCTCGCCACGGCGGGCATCGTCGCCGACCATGTCGCGCACACGCCGGCGGCCCTGCCGCCGGTGGTCGCCGGCCCGGCCACGGCGGGGGGCAACCCCTGCGCGGCCGGCGGCAATCCATGCTCCGCCGGCAATCCCTGCTCGGTGGGGAATCCCTGCAGCGCGGGCAATCCGTGTTCCGCCGGAAACCCGTGTACCGCGGGCAACCCCTGCAGCGCTGGCAATCCCTGTTCGGCCGGGCGGCCGATGTGATGGACGCCGCGCGCCAGCAGGCGGCGCGCGAGGCGCTGTATTGCGAACGCGTGCTGGCGAAATCCGGCAGCGGTGTCGTGGCCGCCGTACTGGGCGGTGCATCGCCTGTAACAGCGATGACGCATTATCCGCCGGGCGACATCTTCGATCCCGACAGCGGTGCCCAGGCCTATTTCCACGCGCATGGAGCAGGAACGGGGGGCGACGGGGCGGGGGACGAGTATGGCCATTTCCATTGCTTCCTGCGGCCCGGCGGATTGCAGGGACCGATCCATCACCTGGTCGCGCTGGGCATCAACCGGTCCGGGCAACTCGTGCGCCTCTTCACTGTCAACCGCTGGGTAACGGGCGATGACTGGCTGCCGGCGGAAGAACTGATCGCCCTGCTGCCACGCTTCGACCTGCAACTGGCAAAGCCCGACTATCTCGCCAACCGCTGGCTGACCGCGGCGGTCGCGCTCTATCGCGGCGAGATCCAGTCGTTGCTGATGGAACGTGATCGCGCCATGGACATGACGCGGCTGGAAGATCGCGCGCTGGAAGTGCTCAGCAGCCGGGGCGTCGATCTGACGGCAACCGCGCGCGAACTCCGGCTCTAGCCTACCCGCTTCGCTGCGTCTTCGGCTTCGCGGCGCTTGCGGAATTCGATGGCTTCCACCGCCATCCAGTCAAGCGCTTCAGCGCACTGCGGATTGCTGCGAATGTTGGCCCACCAGGCGTCGAGCCTGGGATAGTCGGCGAAGGGCGCAGCGACGCCGAGTTCCGGCATCGTGCGGAAGATCATGTAGCCCATCGGCACCATGGCGCAGTCGGCGAGCGTCGGGCTGGCGCCAAAGGCATAGGGACCGGCGCCAAGGAACTGCTCGAGCGCAGCCAGGCCCTTGCGGATCTTCAGCCAGCCATCCTGGATCAGGCCCAGGTCATGGTCGGCCCTGGGCCGCCGCAATTGCGGCAGCAGCGCGGACAACGGCGGCAGCACATACATGTCGATGGTGCGGTTGATCAGGCGGACCTGGGCGCGGCCGTGCGCCTCGGCGGGCAGCAGCGGCACAGCGGGGAATTTCTCCTCCAGGTATTCGCAGATGATCTCCGATTCCGGGATGATCGCGCTGCCCGTATCGAGCGCTGGAATCTTGCCCACCGGATTGAGCTTCTTGTATTCGGCCGAGCCGATACCGCCCGGCACCGGCGCGAACTCGATCTCGTTCAGGCCCTTGAGCAACGTCTGGATCCAGACACGGGCCACATAGGGCGACAGGCGCGAACCATAGACCTTCATCACGGCGGTCACTCGCGCACCGCGCCGCAGAAGAGATAGGCGCCGCCGAGGTTGTAGTCGTTCGACTGGGCGCTCGGATCCACCTTGATACGTTGCGGCTCGCGCAGCGGCTTGCCCTCGAAATAATTCTCCAGCTTGAAGCCAGCCTCGATGACCAGCTTTTGCAGGTCGAGATCGTGCAGCGCGTCGATGAAGGGTTCGGCGTTGTAATGCGTGTCCCATCCGGTGACGAACTGCTCATAGGGTTCGACATCGTGATACTGCAACCCGCCGCCATGCATCATCACGCCGCCCTTGGCGAGGATGCGGTGGCTTTCCCTGAAGATGGCGCGCAACGCCTTGTTCGACGTCTCATGTGTCATGCCATAGGAAATCACGGCATCGAAATAGCCGTCGGGAAAATCCGTGGCTTCGGCATTCTGCTGCGAGAAGTGGATGGGATAGCCAACGTCTTCCGCCCGCGCATGGGCGTAGCGCAGCATCGGCGCGCCCACGTCGATGCCATGCACCTCCGCTTCGGGAAAAGCGCGCCAGAGGGCACTGGTCGAGTGCCCGACCGAGCAGCCCATGTCGAGGATGCGGCGCGGCGTCAGGTCGGGGAAGCGTTCCTTGAAATAGCGGGCGGTGAAGTCACCCGAACCTTCGTTGAGCGTGACCGTCGGCAGCATCCGGAAGACCTGGACGCCGCGGTCGTAGATGGCACCGGCAAAAACGTCGTCGGCGACCGGATCGCTGTGGTAGTTGCCGGGCATCAGGTGGATGTCGACGGCGGAGATGTAGCGTGGGATTTCCAGCCCGGGGTCAAGCCGCAGCGAGCCCTTCTTGCGATTGCCACCGGCGATGTTGCGATAGCGCTGGATCAGGTCGTGCTGCTGCCGCGTCACCACCTCGGCGGTCGCGTCCCACATCATTTCCTGGGCGTTGCGCTTCAGCGCGCTCGTCATCTGCCAGTAAGGCTCGCGCTTCATCGCCTTATGGATATCCTCGCGCCGGGGCGCGCGGCCCAGCGCCTTGTTCAGCGCCGCTTCGACCCGGCCCTGGTAGACGAGCCGGTTGCCGCCGGAAATCTTGTGCGAGATATGCGTCTTCCAGGTCGCCACGAAGCTCATGCGGGCATGTTCGTCGTGGTCTTCGTCGACCAGCATGGCGTGGGCTTTACCGGACATGGAATCCTCCCTGAAGCAGGCCTTCACGCTAGCAGCTTGCACCCCCCGCGGCCATCAAAAGCGCCGAAGCAAAGCCAAGGACATAGCCAGAATCAATGATTTAGATGATTCCGGCCTGCATCCACGGCGCCGATCTTGATCACCGCTGATCCGGTTTTGCGGGCCATTGATCGGCACCGAAACGACAAACTCTCCAACGTGGACGCATTGATCGTGGATGCCGCCCGGGCCTCACATTGCGCCATTCTCGACAGCGAGGACATGCGGGGCGGCTGGCGCTTCGGCGCCCTGCAGGTGGTCAACCGATTCGCCTGAACAATTTACGTAGTATACGTATGATGCCGTTCAGTCAAGGGTGGCCCTACAGCCCCCGCACATGCGGCAGCACGCGGTCGCGGAAGAGGGTCATGGCTTTGGTGATGTAGGGGTCAGGCACGTTGCCGATCTTCATCGACACCATGGCGGTGCCGAAGGGAATTTCGGCGCGTACGCGCTTCAACTGCTCGACCACCATTTCCGGCGTGCCGCACAGGATGGCGCCTTCATCGACCAGGCTCTTCACGGTCGGCGCCGCGGCCTTGCCCATGTCGACGAATTTGTTGCGCGTCTCGTCGCTGTAGAAGCGCGACTTCTGCAGCACGATGCGCTGCGCCGTGCGGGTGCCGCCCGCCAGGATCTGGGTGAAAAAGCGGCGGCCCTCGGTGAGCGTCGCTTCGGCCTCTGCCGCATCTTCGGAAATGGAGGTGGGGAAGCCGAGGATGATGTCCGACGGTTCCGGCGTCCAGCCTGTGTCCTTGGCGCTGCGCATATAGGCGTCGATGAGCTGGCGCGTGTGCGGCATGCTGATGATGTTCGACAGGCCAAGCGTGGCGCCCAGCCGGCCCGCGAGTTCTGCCGACGGGATCGAGCTGCCGGACATGACGATACGCGGATGCGGCTTCTGCACCGGGCGCGGCCAGATGGAGATGGCGCGGAACTGGTAATGCTCGCCTTCCCAGCCAAAGGGCTCGGTCTCGGTCCAGCATTTCTTGATCAGCCGCACCGCTTCCTCGACACGGCCATAGGATTCGTCCGGCGGCACGTTGTAGGCGACATATTCATGCGGGATGCCGCGCATCAGCCCGGCGACGACCTTGCCGCCGCTCATCACGTCGAGCATCGCGAATTCCTCCGCCACGCGCAGCGGGTTCAGCAGCGGCAGCAGGTTGCCGAGCACGGCGAAGCCGATCTTCGGCGCCTTGGCCATGACATGGGCGGCGACCAGGTTCGGATTGGCCATCAGCCCATAGGGGCTCATGTGATGCTCGTTCACGCCGGCATAGTCGAAGCCGCAGGCCTCGGCATAGGTCAGGTTCTCGATATAGTCGCGATAGAATTTCTGTCCGCGTTCGCTGTCCCAGCGCCGGTTCGCCACGGGCCAGTCCGTGCCCGTTTCCGTGAGATCGGTGTAGGGCATCAGGTTGAAATAGACGAACTTCATCACGATCCTCCCGGGGCGGCCGCTTTGGCCTGCGTTATAGAGTTTCGTATACCAGATTATTCCACGGCCATTCCATAGGCGGCTGGTGATGGGTCAGAGATAAAACTGGTATACGGAACTAGGCGCGACTGACCGCCGCGACCGTGGCGCTTCCATTCCCTGAACGACGCGATAAGGTCTCTGCCGCCTGACTTTTGGAGTTGCCATGACCACCGCCCCGCTGACCAACACACTCGCCTGCGTCACCATCAGCAGCCCGGACCCGTCGAAGCAGGCCGAGCTGATGCGGCTGATCGGCTGGCAGCAGGCGACGGAGGGCGCCATCGACGCCAGCCTTGAGACGTTGTGGGGCATCGCGCCGGGCAATGCGGGCAAGCGCTTCAGCCTGTGGCACGCGCCCGGTTCCGACTGGGGCATGGTGCGCGTGGTGCAGGGGCCGGATCGCTATCCGACGCGCCAGATCGGCGCGCGCTGGAGCGGCATCGAGATCATTGTGATGAAGGACATCGACGGGCTCTACGAGAAGCTCGAGAAGAGCGGGTTGTTCAAGGTCTTCGTGCCGCCGCGCAACTATGACTTCACGCATGTCGGCTCGAACATCCATCGCGCCATGGTCGGCCGCATGCCGGGCGGCACGCATATCGTCTTCACCATGGCGGTGACCGCACCCAAGGGCCGCGCCTTCCCCTCGTCGCCCAATGACGTCGGCCACATCTTCGCCGTGCATCTGGTGGCGCGCGATTTCCCGCGCAGCTTCGCCTTCTACCGCGAAGACCTCGGCATGGTGCCTTACCTGCAGGACCACCTCGAAGGCGGGCTGTGGCACGAGACCTGGTCGCTGCCCGATGGCACGCCGGTGGAACTCGGCACGGTGCGCGGCAACGTGCCGGGCACCGGGCGCGGCGCCATCGAGATGCAGGGCTATGACAATGCGATGGTCGATC